>VGJA01000022.1 GCA_016867655.1 Candidatus Altarchaeales archaeon
GCCCAGCATGACTTTTCTCAACGCGCGGTCGTTCATGTCCACCGTTCTTTTCCAGACCACTCTGGCCAGGTCTATGTTGAGTTTGTTTCCATGGTAGGCGTGGTTGTCTATTACTGCCGCCAGGAGGTTGTTTGCAGCGGCTACTGCCGGAATGTCTCCTGTGAACAGCAGGTTTATGTCTTCCATGGGGACAACTTGCGAATAACCTCCGCCTGCTGCTCCTCCCTTGATGCCAAAACAAGGCCCCAAGGATGGCTCACGAATGCAGATGAAGGATTTTTTACCAAGCTTGCGCAAAGCCTGAGCTAGGCCAATGGTCACCGTTGTTTTGCCTTCACCTCCTGAAGTGGGCGTCATGCAAGACACCAGTATGAGCTTCCCATCTTTCTTGTTTTTCAGCTTTTCAAGCAGTTTGAAAGAGACTTTGGCTTTGTATCTACCATACAACTCTAAGTCGCCTTCATCCAAACCAACTTCCTTTGCTATTTCAACAACGGGCTTTAGCTTGATGCTGTGCTCAATCTCCAAGTCAGACTTCATTTTGGAATACATATTTGAAGCGGCTTTTATAACCCTGGGTGGGGGTAGAATTTTAGCGACAGTGTCTTATTTCAGGATTCTGACTTTGTTTTCTGCTATGTCTATTTTAACCAATGTTTTGACTTTGTGCCCTGTTTTTTCCTCAACTGTTTTTCTGCCTTCCCCTCTTTCTATCACACAGACTATGTCCTTTATTTCCGCACCAGCCTTCTGCAGGCCTTTTATTACTGCAGCAAGCGTGCCTCCAGTGCTGACTACAGCGTCCACCAACAGTATTCTGTCGCCTTTTTTTATGCCATTAATATACATCTTTCCCTTGCTGTAGCCTGTGCTCTGGTCTAAGACTATTTCGCCTGGAAGCCAGTATTGTTTCTTCCTTATGACATTGAAGGGAATGCCAGTCTTCTGCGACAATACTGCAGCAATGTGGATGCCCATCGCCTCCATGGTGACAAGGACATCTACATTGGAAGTGTCAGCAACCTTCAATATGCCCTCGCAGATTTCATCCAATAATTCAGGCTTAATCGGCGGAATAGTGTCAGTCAAAGGATGAACGAAATAACTATATTCCCCGCGTTTGACCACTTTGGAATTCCTAAGCGACTCCTCAAGCAAAGGCAATCTAGGTTTGGCCATTCTACTTCTTTCTAATCGGTATAATCTTCTCGGCCGCTTTCTCCCCAGTACGGTAGACTTCAGTGGAGATGTGCGTCGCCCTTTTCAATGCTAAATATACCACTCCAAGAAGCACGAACACTGCCAGTATCTCCAGACGGCCGGCCCACATCAAGAGAATATAAGTTATTTTTATCATTGGCGGCGCTTGGTAGGTTGCAATGTTCACTGAGAGTCCCGTATTCCCAAGTGCGGAAGACGTCTCAAACATCGAGTTAATCATGCTATGTCCATAGAACATTGTTATCAACGAGCCTAAGATAAACAGTATCACATACGCTGCTGCGACAGTCAAAGCACCTCTTGCAGTGCGGTCGCTGATTACTGCAGGGTGTATGTGATGATATTTCTGCACGATTACCGCATTTTCAGGAAGTATCATCTTTTTCATCTCACCTATGAACAGTTGTATTATAACTCCCACTCTGAGGGCCTTTATTCCAGCTGATGTGGAGCCTACTGAGCCGCCCAACAGCATTGCCACAGTGACTGCAAAAAGGCTTATGTAAGGCCATTCTCCAGCCAGCTGTGCTGGATTTATGTTTGAAAGCCCTGCTCCCGTATGGCCCGAAATCAGCTGGAAGAATCCTCTTCTGAACAAAGTGACATATCCCGAGTAGGTGTTGAAGTAAAGCAGGAACGACATGGTTATCGCAGTCAATACTAACACTGTCATCGAGAAGGTTATGATTTCAATGTTTCTCTTCAATTCAGCCCTGTTTCCAGTGAGCACTGTGAAGTGTAGCATGAAGTTCATCGAGCCTATCAGGCATATCATTATCACAATGGTTTCATATATCAAACTGTGGTAGAAGAGGATGTTCTGGGAGTGCGGGGCGAAGCCTCCAGTGCCAAAAGCAGCCATGGTGACAGTAACTGCATCAAAGATTGACTCTCCTAAGCTCATACCCCCATACAGTCCTGCTATTGTAAGTGCAGCTGAACCTAGGAAGAGGAAGAAGAAACATAATCCTATAATCATTCTGGTGGTCTTTGTTATGCTGGGGAATATCCTCTCGTCCCTGCCTTCCGAAGTGTACAGTTTTACCGAGCCTGGACTGCTTTTCGACAAAAGCGCTAGGGCGAAAACCACTATGCCTGCGCCGCCTATGAACTGGGTGAAATGTCGCCAGAAGTTTACTGCATGCGACAAATGATCGATGTCAGGGATCATGCTCAATCCAGTTCCAGTCCAGCCGCTCATGCCGTCAAATGTCCCATCAAGAATAGTATTCAAAGAACCGCTGGTCCAAAGTGGCAGCCCAGCAAGAACAGCGCCAATGCCGTATATCATGGACGAGACTACGATTGCGTGCCTCAGCTTCAAGTCGTCTTCGCTTGGAAAGAGGATTTGCAGTATGTTGCTAAGCAGGAATGAAAGTGCCGCAGCCATGATAAAATCAGGGATGACGTCAAACTCCATGTAGGCTACTGCAAGTGGTATTGGAAACAACAGCAGTATCCCTATGTTCCTCACCAGCTTTCCAAGGCTGGAGCCCACAACCAAGACGTCTCTGTTGCTTATCATATTCTCTTACCTAAAAATGTTAGTGCTATAGCCAATGCCAAAACCGCTAGCATTAGGATTGCCATAAAAACCACTTCCGCGGCCATCCCAAGGATAGCGTTTTTTTCTATCCTGAATACGCTAAACAATATACTTCGTACATTTTCTATTTTCAACACACTCAGCATGTTATTGACCATCTCTTTTAATCTTTCACTGTGTGACATTTTTTTATTCTCCTCATCACTATTATCAAAGGTATGTTGGCCACCAAAACCAGTAGTGTGAAAAAGACTTTTGACATGCTTACCGGGTGTTCCACCACATATCCCAGCGCAATCACCCTCACACTTTTCGCGTGTATGTCCGTGTCGCCTCCATGCTCCCTGCATGCCCGGTTGAACATGCCTGTGACTTCAATCATATCACCCTTGTGATGGTAGTCTCCTGAAATCATGTTTTCTTCCAGCATCTCCAGGGGCACATAAACTCCTATGGCATATGTTCCGTCATAGACGCTAATCCAAGCCATCTGGCCTCTTTCCATGACGTCTCCAACAACCTCGCCAAAATAGATGACTGTTTTGCCGTCGTACTGGAAGGTGTTGTTTAAAAGAATCTCGCTTGTTACCTTCTGGGCTTCAGAGGCTCGTTCAGGAGTTTGGGCTGTTGTTTGTTGCACCAGTAGAAACAGCACTGCCGTTAGGCATAGCATGCATGCGGTCCTAATCCTTTTGTTGTTTGGCATTTTTCTTCCTTCTAATAAAATGTAGAACCACTGTTAATAAACCCAAATACGTCAACGCGAGGCCGATGTAGTCTACTGTAGTGCTTCCATAGTAGAGTCTGACGTTGCTGCCTTCCGGATAAACCAGCATGAAGGCTGGAGTCACCAAATAGACTTTTTCCGCGCCTTCCGCCTTCCAGTTTGGGAAGTAGGAGACTTTTACTATGTGCGGCTTGCCAGGGCAGGTTGTGTTGAACTCTATCACTTCCTCTTTCATGGATTCTGTTATCTGGCAGTTGTTGTCTACTTTTTCTGACTTCAGGTTCACTACCTCAGGTTTCACATCAGGCGACACTCTTGGCACCACATCAGGCATGCTATTGCCTTCCAAGTCCAGCAATTTCGCATAAAAGCCCCAGCCGCTGACAACATTTTCTATTTTAATCACAACCAAGTTCCAGCCTTTGCTCAAGTTTAACTCAACCTTGTCTGTTACTCCAATAGTACCTCTGTGTATGTGGTTGACATGCACCAGCCTGTTGTTCAGCCAGATTTTAACTCCGTCGTCGCTTCCATACCAAAAGTTTATTGTCCTGTCTTCTGGAGAATAGACGTATGTTGCTGCATAGGCTATAACGCCCTCGGCATTCGGCTCGTAGGCTGTGTACATGTCGACAAAACCGCCAGCGCTACTATAGTATTTGCTCCATCTCTTGCCGTTGCCGCATTCCACTCCTTCAGCGGGTTTGGCGTTCTCCTCGTCCATATACCTTATGTCCAGCCCGTAGTCCAAAGAACTGTTCCAAGAGTTTTCAGGCGTCCATGGAACATACCTCTCGTTGGGAAACACTCCGCACAACAACCATTCGCCGACATACTCTGGCTGCTTGCCCATCAATGTAGACCATATGACCCTACTGTCTGGATATATGCTTTTGAAGTATCTCTTGTCTTCTTTTCTAATATTTTTTGTTATTGCTATTGGAGTCTCAAGGTTCTGCGTGTCTGAAAACCACCGCATGGCAAGAAACTTCCAGTCTTTGTCCTCTGTCAATACGGGATTATATTCCGGAACATAGACATAGTTTCCTTTGTTTGTTGTAAGCTCGTAGACTTCATGCTGCCCTGTTTTTCCAACCAGCCTCCACTCCTGATTCTTGCTGAAGGCATTCTTCACCATGTCCTCAACCGCGATAAAATACTTTATGTTGTACAGCTTCATGTGCTCTGTACCTCTTGTGAGGTTGAACCTTGTTGGGGTCATTATTCTCGGAAAGCCTGCGCAATGCGTCGACGTCTCGCACTGTATGTAATAGGTAAAAAGTGATGAAAGCCCAGACTGGACTATGCCGCCTTCAGTCATCGGCTTTCCGATGAAATAAGGCAGTGCCTCAAAAGCCCTGGAGCTGCTTAACGGGACATTCTTGTCAGAAAGGTCGTTGGCCACTCTCCCCGGAGTGCCCTTCAGTATGTTCAGAATGTCCTTGTATGTGTTCCAAGCCATCTTCGACTCATAGCCTTCGTAGTTTCCGACAATCCAGCTTGCAGTAAAGGTTACCGCCTTATTGAGATACAAAACAACCAACACTGCAACCACCAGAGGCAGTATTGCATCAATGATTCTCGTGGTGAACAAAAAACGCAGTCTGGCTTTCTTGAAAAACAAATTCACAATGGAAACCAAGTTTTCCAGAAGGATTACAACTCCGTATGCTGCCAGCATGAACAGGTAGTAGTAGTGGAAGGCCCAGAACCTTATGTTCGCCATGTTCAAGTCAAAGGCAAAATAAAAAAGGATTATGGAACATACTGCTGTGTAAAACATGTACAACACCGGTTTTTCCCACCTTCTGAATGCGACAAACAGTCCATAGGCTGCGAACGCCATCGCAACCCAGGCTTCAGTCGGATACAGCTTCCATACATTTATGTTCCAGTCTTCTCCAAAGCCGACGCTGTACTCCAGCTTGCTTGCCAAGGACAGGGTCCAGAACGCAGTCAAGAGGAAGGCTATTGCATAAGTCTTGAAAAGTATTGCAAACCTTTCAACGAACTTCTTCCTGCTTTTTGTTATGAGCAGGAACAATGACCCAAAGCCTGCGACCAGTGTTGTAGTCAAGTGCGTGAATATCACAAAGGAAAACAAGAGCGGGTTTATCATCCTAAACTTGCCCTCTTCAACGCTCTTGTATATTGTTCCAAGATACAAAACCATGGCTGCAAAACTCAAGGAGACTGATATTTCTCCTGCAAGCATGCTCGCTATGTTCAAACCCCAGACGGTCTGCCTCTCGTGGAACAGAAACAAAAGGCTTAATATCGCTCCGACAGCCGGAATGGGGAACCTCAACCTCATGTACTTCAAAGAAAGCAGTGTGAATACAGGCAGCGTAAAAATCCCCAAAACAGAAACGATCTTGAACGCTATCTCCAAGGGTATCAAGTAGCTCAAAAGGGCCATCATCAAGTATGGCATGAAAAAGTAGTATTGGAACATTGGGAAGCCGGCCCACCAGCCCGGGCTCCAGCCGAAAAATTTTCCATGCGGCAGGAGATAGTCCCTCATGTAAGAGGCGAGATAGTTGTGGGCGCAGGTGTCGCCTCCGGCAGTGTTAGTCTTCAGTAAAAGCAGCCTTGGGTTGAAGTAGCTCAAAAGAAACCAGATTACAACAACCAAAGTAATCAGGTTCACCACCCTCTCAACACGCTCTATTCTATGGTCTACAGCCGCCTTTTCATCTAGCTTTTTGCTTTCTGGCCTTCTTTTCTGGCCTGCCTTTTTTCTCATCTCTCCCCCCTGGTTTCTCCCTTAACATAAAAAATACAACGACGACTCCAACAAGCAGTATGAGCAGTATCAAAGCCCACTGGAATTCCTTGAACAAATTTTCGCCAATCTGCATGCCCAAAGGCTTCACTATTTTGGCCCTGCCCTGGGCGATGGACGAATAAACCCTGCCGTCTTCGATATAAGACACCGAAGCCAAAATAAGGTAATCGCTGTCATAGAGCGCGCCATTAGACCAGATGTTGTTCTCCACCACAGTGTTCGACTGTCCTGTAAGCTGTATATCCTTTACAGTGATATTTGCTTCAATCTCCTTTGGCGTGTAAAGCCTTATGGTCAGGTTGTGTTCCTTAGAGTCCTGGTTATAAACCTTCAGGTTGAACCCCACTTGATCAGGACCAGTGATTTCCACAGTCGGTATCATAAGCTGAACCTTTGAGCCCATGCCCTCTTTATATTTGATATACTCAGGAAAGATTATCGAAAAAGGGTATGAATTCCTGTCTGAATAATGCAGCATAATCACAACAGGATACCTCCCCTCTACAGCGTTTTGAGGAAATTTGATGTCCAAAACCCCGCTGAGCGGCTGGTTTGGCCTCAAGCTGGGGGAGTAAACGCTGCTTGAAGTAAACCCCTCAGGCAGTATAGTTTCTAAAAATATCTGATAAGCTGTCTCATCCCCAGCGTTCACAAGCGAAAAGTTTATCCTCGCTTGCTGGTCTGAAACAACCTCAGACATGGTTCTAAGGTGCATTGTAAACCCTGCCGAGGCCGAGCCTGCTAAAAGCAGCAATATTGCAAGCCAAAGAATAGACCGCTTTCCCATCTTTGTGTATAGTAATATGAGATGTTAATTATATTCCCTTCTCAGCCATTGTGCCATAATATGAGATGTCAGTCATTGTGCCGTAATGTGAGATGTCAATTATATCTTCCCTTCAGTCGTTATGCCTTCTCAAAATGTGTATGACCACCGCCATCACCACGAGGAGAATGGTCAGCACCACTGGAATCACATAGACTACAGTGCTAGTGTCACTCTCTTTCTTCTCTCCTGAAAGAATGGTTTTTGCGGTGTCAGAGCATTTCGTATCGTTCAGCTTCAAACAGATTTTCAAAGCCATGCTCGCGTGATACGACGCGTTTTCCATATCCCCCTGATTGTACTCCTGTATTGCAGTCTCAAGAACCTCCCCAGCTTCGGCATACTCCTGCGTTTTCTTCATTAGCTCGAATGCGGCGTTCACGCCTTCCAAGTCTCCAGCACGTTCAAACAAACTACGGGCATTCACAGCAAGCATATGGGCTTCAACAAACCTGCCTTCATTGTAATAGCTGTCTGCATACACCAAAATGAGAGATGCATTGACCCTGTCAAACAAGGCCATGGACTTGTTCAACCCTTTTTTGTGGTTGGTCTGGGAGTAAAAGTTCAAAGCCTCTTTGTCATACGCCACTGCCAGTTCATAGTTCCTGTTTTTGTAGTAATCCAACGCCTTGTCATAATACAAGCTAGCGGTCTTGCTGGTTCTGGTTTTATTCACAAGTCTCTCCAGCTTCTCCAACTCTCTCATGGAGTTATCCCTCCGATAATTCTTCATCGCCTCGTTGGCATACATAAAACTTTCGTTGTACTGCTCGTTCTCATAAAAATACTCTGCCTCAAGGAGATACAAGTCTGCATTAGACTTGCTCAAAAGACTGCCGCAAAAGGAAGTATTCCCCAAATTCAACCCAAAGTAAATCTTGTCAGACTCGGCCGCAAGCTTTATCGCAACCTCCAATTCGTTCCTGCTGTACGCGTCCTCGGCCATAACGCAATACTCCATTGCATGTATCTTGTCCACAAGCCTGTTGACCTCTGAAACACCCTTCGAATACCCTATCGTCTGATACGCTATCCTCGAGTCCAATGCATAACGCTGGGCCTTATTGAAGTCGTTGGAAACATAATACCGTTCGGCAATTTCAAACATCTCATCCCCAAGACTCTTGTTGTGGGCTGCAGAACTCTCAAACATGTAGAGCGTTCCATTGTCAGAGCCGACTATAATCTCCAAAACCCCGTTGTTGTGCAAGTCGACCACAATCGGCGCCGCTCTTATGCTGCCGTCTGTTTTGAAACTCCACAACGTGGTTCCGTTATGGCGTATAATATATAAGCCCTTGTCGTCTGCTCCAAAAATCACCTCCAAACGCGAGTCGCTGTTTACGTCAACCAAAACCGGCGCAGACTTGATGGGTTTGCTCACAGTATACCTAACCAGCTTCGACCCGTTGTAATTCAGCACATACATGCTCTTATCCTCAGAGCCTACTGCAACCTCAAGCTTGCTTGCGTCACCGTCCAAGTTTGCTGCTGCAGCCGCTGCTGTAATGGACCCATCTGTAGTGTAGTTCCAAACCAAGTCAAGCTTTGTCATCTCATTCCTGGTTCCAACATTCAAGACAACATGCTCCAATGCATACACCAACCCGTCTTCAGCGCCGAATACTATCTCCATCTTGCCGTCCTTGTTCAAGTCTGTAACAGTCGGAGACGCGATTACGTTGCCGTTTGTTTGATACATCCACAACTTGTAGGGCGGGTTGGCCAGCGCGTAAAGCAGGTTGTTGTTGCAGCCAAATATTATCTCGGTTTTGTTGTCATTGTTTATGTCAGCCAAAGCTGGAGAAGAATCTGATTTCTCACCCATGTTGTACCTCCAAAGTTCCCTGCCGTCAGAATCAAGTGCATAGAAGTGTTCATCCCAGCTGCTGAAGAATACTTCCAAATTCCCGTCCTCGTTCAAGTCTGCCAGCGCAGGCGACACCGCAATAGAGCCGTTGGTTGCAAAACTCCATAATAAAGCCCCATCCCCCTCAAGAACGTAAAGTATTCCGTCATCAGCGCCAAAAACAATCTCGGATTCGTTGTCTCCATCCAAGTCGCCTATTGATGCAGAAGCGCGTATGGTCCCCCCAACAGTATAATTCCACAAAGAAACTCCATTATGGCTTAAGACATACAAAGTGTTCCCAGAGGGGAAGACCACCTCAAGCTTTCTGTCATCGTCTATGTCAGCAGCCACAGGAGACGCCCTTATCGGCTTGTCAACCTTGAAAGACCAGCCCACCACAAACTCATCACTAGGCAGGCTAGAGGTTGCTGTAACCAGACCAGAATGGTAGAGGTCGTGATACGTCATAGGCCAGTCCACACCAGCCTCAACAAAGGAAGCCAGCAAAAATAAAACCAAAAACGCCCTAAATCTCATTCTACCCTAATTAATTTAATTCCAGTATAAATAGCTTACATGAAACACCTAATATTGCTCGCAATATTACTGTCTATCGCAGGCTGTATCACCTCCACCCCTCCCCCCACAATAGAGACAACAACAACCTCCACCTCAACAACAATCTTGTCAAAAACCACTGGCATAACTCCTCCAAAATCTACAACCACGGTAGGTGTCCCCGTTAGGGACATGCCACAAGATGGGGTACCCTCGTACGGGACAACAACGGCAGAGTCAACTACAACCCTACCTGCGCTTGAAATCCCCCCTGAAGTCTTGGAAAACTGCATTGGTTTTTTGGCTGGAAGTCCGGACGAACTGCAGACCATACGTCTTGCAGGCGCTGGCTGGGCTAGGCCGCATCCAGGTCCGTTTTCATGGCAGAACATTCAACCAGCGGAAGACAGCTATGACTACACTCTGACAGACAGTTGGGTTAAAGCAGCCCAGGAGAACAATATTGGCCTGCTTGCAACCATATGGTCTTATGCAAGCTGGGACCAGGCCAAATGCCATAAAGGCGAGTGCGTGGTAAGCACTTTAGATCAATTCTATCCTCAAGAAGGATGGGAAGAATTTAGTATTCCAGCAAGCAGGTGCAAGCCATGCA
>VGJA01000023.1 GCA_016867655.1 Candidatus Altarchaeales archaeon
CCAAGACAACTCCACACCCCTCAAAAAACTGCCGCCCTTCAGGTATACCACAGACTCATTCCTAAAAAAGTGCACTGAATACTCCCTGTTGCCATAAAGCGACTCAGGCAAGGTAAAATGCTGGGAAAACCCGCTGCCAACCGCATTAATCTCGTTCACGTTGCCCGCAATGCTGTTGATAATCCTATTACCATGGACGAAAATCTTCAAATCGCTGCCCCGGACATACTTCTGGTAGACAAAAAGGCTCATCAAGGATAGTATCACAACAACAATAGACAGCACCACCAGAAGCTCCACGCTAACTTGGCCCCCACGCATTTTGCTTTAGACTACGGTAATGTTTATCGTATTGTCCGGATTGGACTCAACGCTGAGCACGTAATAACCCTCCTTGTTTATGGACGACAAATCTCCGACAACAGTACCCTTCGTGAGGTCGTAGATGTCAGTATAAGCGTCCTTGATTGAAACCCGGATGTTTATGCTCCTGTTGCCGATGATAGAAACGTCCTCCACATTAGGCGGAATGTAAACATTAACCTGCGTCTTGGAAGGATGACCGTGGACGTAAATGAAGTCGGCAGCCTCACGCACTCTGTTGGACGCCCTGACCGCAGAGTCCAAGCCAATCTGGACGCTGGAAGTGGAAATCAGATTGCTGACCACATAAAGTATGGCAGCGAAAATGCCCAAAGACAGTGCAAGCATAATCATGTATTCCAGAGACGCCTGAGCCTTTTTTTCCATACCTAAGGTATTTATTTACCCCACAGTTTAATAATATCAGTCTAGAATTAAAACACAGGTGCACAAATGGAATACGAGACAATTGTAAGCGAATACGTCGACTATGGGAAAAACAAGTTTTTGGAAGTGTCCCGCAAGAAGGTGCTTCCGGACGAAGTGGAGTTCCTCAACATATCCAAGGGATACTACACGCCAAACGGCCAGAAGCGCTACCAAAACGCTATTGGATTCCCGTTGGACAAGGAGATAGCCAGATCACTGATAGAGAAAATCAAGATGATAGGGCAGACAGAATAAACGCACGAAGAAAGACTATTGCGACTGACCGCCTTTGTCCTTCTTTACAGCAATCTCTTTTCTGACAGAACTTAGGAAGCCGTCCACATAGCTGTTGGACTCAGCAGGCTTGGCTTCAGGCTTGACTATGTCATAGTCAAGACCCTCGGTAATAACACCAGAAAGGTCGTCAATAGACCTCCTGAACTCCCGCCCAGGCTTCAGCAAAACATCTCCTGAAATGGTATACACAACATCAATAATCCTGCTGTTGCAGAGAATCTCGGCCAAATCCATAAGAGATTTTTCATCCAAACCCAAAACCCTAGAGGCGTCGCTAACCTTAACCTCCTTTTTACTGTTAATCAAAAACATCAACTTATGATGCAGATTACCGGAAGCCATCTCGACACTAGAATAGATATTTTCTGGGAGAGCTTATATAGCAGGATATGATAGCAAAGCCAAAAATAACTTATTTAAGCTAAAAACGCGTTATCTATGACAGTAGCCATGGCAAAAGGCGGAACACAAGAAATAGAGCGCAGGCGAGTAGAAGAAAGGCCGGAACTACCTGTCATCAAACAAGAATCTCATCCCCATTTGGGAGGTCTGAAAAAGCTTGGAGAAATGCGGGAGGGCAGTAGAGGTTTCTCGGATTTGACGTCTGAAATCAGGCGAATGCAAACGGGAGAGGTTTCTGTTGGCATAGGCAGGATAACAGGAGTGTTCTCTCGGAAGGACGATATATATCTAGAGGGTGCAGGCATAGCAGTAAAGTTCAGGGGTGAGGGAGTTGAGTTGTATTATGTCAGCACAGACAACAGAGAAGAGCGGATTGCTCCAGACCAAGAGAAAGCATACGGCAGAGAGATTTATTACATGATTCTTGACTTCATGGAGGAAAGGGCTAGAGACATTGAGAGGACGGGAAAAAGTGATAGAAGAACAGATTTGGATAAGGATGAGCTGAGGGGTTTGAAGATAAGGTTTGTAAATTTTACATCAAACAACGATCCGGGAGCTAGAATCTCGGAAATGCGCATGACAGGAGACGGGAAAAACGCGCTTTTCTCCGATGGGGATAAGAGAGTCATCAAAGTTATACACACGCCAACAGGAAAACTCAAAAGAATCAACAAAGACGGCGAACTGGAAGAAGTAAATGATGTTGAAGAGAGAAACAGGTTTGAGGAAGAAATTAGGAGAGCGATGTTAGACCCCAATGTCAAGAAAGGGTTTAGTCGGGAGAAGTTGGAAGAGATATTAGACAAGTATTCCGCAAGAACAAGGGTTATTCAAGCCGAAATTTCGCGTGCGAGAAAGCACGCTGCGGCTGTGGAATACGCTCAAGAAAGTGACGAAGAAAAGAAAAGAAGAAAGGCTACTGAAAAGGAGAGGAGGGAACGGCAGAGGGAGCAGAAAAAACAGGAGGATGAGGCTGAACAATTATTGCTGGAAAACCCGGAGAGTATTCTAACTCTAGACCCTAAAGTGAGGAGGCGCATGGAAAGGAAGGAGAATCCAAATCTAGTAGAGCTGTATCAAAAGCGCCCTGACTTGCATGAGAAGGTTCATAAAAAGGCCGCTTAGATTTTTATCGTCTGTCCGTTGTTTATTAGGTGTGTGTTTTTGTTTAGTTCGTATCCTTCTTCAGAAGCTAGCGCTACCCAGGCGCTTCTTTGTTCTATGGTGCCGTGGCAGGGTATTATGTGCCCTGGCTTTAGTAGTTCCAGTAGTCTACGGTGGTCTTCTTTGGAGGCGTGTCCTGAGACGTGTATGTCTTTGAATATTCGGACTCCTTTGGACTGTAATTTGCTTTCCAATACCGTTCTTTGGGCTATGTTCAACGGCACTGGAATAACGTTGGCGCAGAACAAAACCGAGTCCCGCTTTTGGAACCGGAAGTTGAACTGACCTTCAAGCATTCTAATCAACACTGATTCAGGCTCCGCCTGGTGTCCTGTGGCCAAGACAAAATAGTCTTCGCGGTTTCTCTTAACTTCGTTTAAGGCGTACTTTATGGCCTTTGGGGTTCCATACACTCGAGCATCTGGAGGCATGTCCAAATAGTCAAAGCGTTCCGCAAGCTCAGTATGGTTTAACATGGAATGCCCCAGTATAACGGGCTTTCTTCCTGTTTTCTCCACCTCATCCAAAATCATTTGAATGCGCTCAATGTGGCTTGAAAAAGTGGTTGCCACAATCAAACCATCGTCAATAAAATTCAGCACATCCTGCAGCTTGCTTCTAACAACATTTTCCGAAGAAGTCTTGCCCGCCTCCTTGACTCTGGTTGACTCTACAATCAAAAGCTTGACTCCTTCATGGCCAACCTTCCTAAGCCTCCCATAGTCAGTCTTCCCCAAGGCAGAATGATCATCCAACTTATAGTCGCAGGCATAGACAACGTTGCCTTCGCTTGTCCTCAGCAAAACCAAAGAAGTTTCGGGAATGCTATGCGTCACCGGAATAAACTCCACCTTAATCCTCTTGGACACGCTAAAATGCTCGTTGTATTCAACAGCAAAAAAGTCGCCTTCCCTGTACTCCCTCCTGCCAATCTCAATAGGATAGGGTGTTGATATGATAGGCACCCTAGGCCTTGTGAAAGGCAATGCTCCAATATGGTCCAAATGGCCGTGGGAGATTATTTGAGCGCGCACATTCCTAAGCCTCTCGTATTCGGGAATCACATCCAGCTTAATCAGCTGTTCAACATTGACTTTCTTTATGTCGCTGATGTCTGCGTCATACATCTGGAGCATGTCAAGCCTGAGGCCGTTGTCCAAAGCAACGGTGTCGTTTCCAATTGAAACTCCAGTCATGTTCCTGCCCACGGCCTTGTAGCCGCCTACTGCTGTTATGTCCATCTTCTAAGTATTTATATAGGCCAATGTTTATATACTATACAACGAATTTTACACACAAAAATTTGTTTTTTATGAGAGGTTTCTTGTGGACTCACAAACTCTGAAAGGCACCACAACCATAGGTTTGGTATGCAATGACGGCATAGTATTCGCCACAGACAGAAGGGCTTCATACGGCCACTTCATAGCCAGCGACCGCGCTCAAAAATCGTTCAACATAAACAACACAGTCGGCGCCACGGTGGCAGGCAGCGTAGGGGATGCTGAATCGCTTATGAGATTGATTCAGGCCGAGGCTTCGCTTTTTGAGATAACCAACGGCGAGAAAATGAGCGCCAATTCAGTCGCAACACTGATGGCCAACATCCTCCAGGGGAACAAGATTTTCCCCTACTTGGTCCAGCTGCTGATAGGCGGATTTGACGGAGATGAAGCCAGGCTTTATTCCCTCGACCCAATCGGTGGTTTGATTGAGGAAAAGATGGCTGCAACAGGCTCCGGAAGTCCTATGGCTTATGGGGTTTTGGAGCAGGATTACTCTGAAAACAAAAGCGTTCAGGACAACGTTCCGGTAGCCCTGAAGGCTTTAAGCTCTGCGTTGAAAAGAGACTCGGCTACAGGCGACGGAATGGACGTTGTGGTGATAACAAAAGACGGCTTCAGGAAGTACAATGACAGTGAAGTCAAGACCATCGCAGACAAGATAGCCAAAAAGAAGTGAAGCCTCCCGCACTTAAGGTTTTCCCCGTGTGGGGATTCATGCCATAGGCATGAACAGTCTCCAGTTCTCGGAAAACAGTCCCAAAGGTGCACGCCCGTTGCGTGCATGCACTTGGCGGAAGTGCACCCCGATAGGGAAAAAACCGCGGAAACCGAAACCCCGTAATTCGCCAGCGATGGTGTGATTGCCCAAGTTTGGATAACAATCCTAGATACGCCTTTATTGAAGACAAATAGAATCTTGCAGACAAATCTTGTGTTTGCATCTTATTGAAAAAAAAAGTCTCTTGGAAAAAAAATCCATATTTACATCTTGTTAAAAGCAAAGTCTTTTAGACGGCTTAAAAAGCCTACATCACTTGGTTGCGTTAAATTCATTCACCCCTGTACGGGGGCATTCTAAAAACAGAAAATGGAATTTAGTGAGATAAAAAGCGTTGTTGAGGAAAAAGCGCCTGAAGGCAAGGTAGCTAAGGTGGATGTGGAGGGGCCCAAGGTGATTCTCTACACCAACGACATAGTATACTTTGTGGAAAACAACCAGAAGGTGAGGGAGCTTGCCACCACGCTGAAGAAGAGGATTATAGTCAGGGCAAGCCCAGAATGCTTGATGGAGACTGAGAAGTCCAAGGGCGTCATAGAGGAGGTCATCCCAAAAGAGGCTAACATTTCTGACATAGAGTTCGACCCGTTTTTTGCTGAAGTTAGAATTGAGGCTGAGAAACTGGGTTTGGTGATTGGAAAGCACGGCTCGACTTTGGATGAGATAATAAGGAAGACCGGCTGGACACCCAAACTGCTTAGAAAGCCCCCCATACAGTCTGACATGGTCAGGGCTGTGAGGAAGACTCTTTCAGACAGCAGCGAAGACAGGCAGAAGATATTGAAAGCGGTTGGAAGGAAGATTTACAGGAAGCCGGACGCGGAGTGCGACTGGATTAGGGTCACTTTTTTGGGCGGAGCAAGCCAGGTCGGCAGGTCAGCAGTCTTGTTGCAGACTCCGGAAAGCAATGTATTGTTGGACTGTGGGATAGACGTTGCAGGCCAGGATCAAGATAGATACCCTGACTTCAGGGCTGCACAGCTGGCCATATCTGATTTGGATGCTGTTGTGATTTCTCACGCGCACTTGGACCACTGTGGGTTTCTACCGTATTTGTACAAATATGGCTATGAAGGCCCAGTTTACTGCACTGAGCCGACAAGAGATTTGATGGCGCTTTTGCAGTTGGATGCAGTTGAGATTGGAAGCAAGGAAGATAAGGAGCTGCCTTTCACGTCCAAGGAAGTTAAAACAATGCTGAAGCATACTGTGACTTTGGACTATGAGGAGGTCGCTGACATAACACCTGACATACATTTGACGCTTTACAACGCAGGCCACATTTTGGGTTCGTCCATATGCCACTTGCATTTGGGAGAAGGCCTGCACAACCTGGTTTACACTGGAGACATAAAGTTTGGGGATACTAGACTTTTGGAGGCTGCGACATTCGAGTTTCCCAGAGCCGAGACTTTGATAATAGAGTCCACTTACGGAGGCAGATACGACCAGCAGCCGCCTAGGCAGGACGCCGAAAGGCTGCTGTATGAGATAATACAGAATACTGTGCAGAAGAAGGGCAAGCTTCTGATTCCGGTTTTCTCTGTTGGAAGAAGCCAGGAAGTGATGATGGTTTTGGAGAGTTTCTACGGTAGGAATGAAATCAACGTTCCAGTGTACCTGGATGGTATGATTTGGGAGGCTACTGCGATACACACTTCTTATCCAGAGTATTTGAAGAAGAACGTCAAGCACCGTGTGTTCAACGGATTTAACCCGTTTTTGGTTGACGCCTTCAAGAAGGTTGAACACAAGGAAAGGTTGGACATAATAAATTCCGGAGAGCCTTGCATAGTACTGTCGACTTCCGGCATGATGACTGGCGGCCCAGTGTTGGAGTATTTCAAGCATCTGGCTGAGGATGCAAACAACTCCCTGGCTTTTGTGGGATACCAGGCTGAAGGCTCATTGGGCAGGAGATTGCAAAACGGTTTGAGCCAGGTTACAGTAGACGACGACGGGAGGACAAAGATGCTGAATGTGAGAATGAATGTCCAGACTATAGACGGCTTTTCCGGACACGCAGACAGGAAACAGCTATTGGGTTATGCGAAGAAGATACACCCCAAGCCGAAGAGGGCTTTGATAGTTCACGGGGAACCAAACAAGTCTGAAAACCTTTCCCACACCTTCAGGGACATGTTCAGGCTGGATTCCACTGTGCCAAGGAATTTAGACAGCATCAGGCTGGTTTAAAAGTTCTAGGGGCAGGTGCCCCCTACAAAAGGGCTTCCATATCAGCATTTTTCTTCGAGAGGGCTGTAGCAGGCATGTTGCCATCGACCGAATATGGCCTAGAAAAACAGCGTTCCTAAGACCTGTTTCCAGATTTTTTGGAATCGATATCGTTATATAGGGGTGTATCCTAATACTTTCACCCAAGTATCGGCCTGCCAAACTGGCCTGCCAAATAATGGCCTATGGCTGCTATGGTGATATCATGAAGGCATTGATGGTCTTAGCGCCCAAAAACTTCAGGGATGAGGAATACAGGACCCCAGCCTTAAAACTGGAGAGGGCTGGGATAACAGTCCACGTCACCGGGCCTACTTCAGGCCCTTACACCGGAATGCTGGGCAAGGTTGTAACCCCGGACTTGACTTTAGACCAAGTGAAGGTGGACGACTACGACGCAGTGGTTTTGGTTGGAGGCTCTGGGAGCAAGGAATACCTTTGGAGTAATAGCAAGGTTATTAGCATAGTAAACGAGGCCAGCAAGAAGAACAAGACTATTGCTGCCATATGCTTTTCAAGCGTGGTTCTCGCTAAGGCAGGAATCTTGAAGGGAAAGATGGCAACAGTGTCTCCTTCAGGAGAGAGCATCAGGCTGCTGCAGTGGAACGGCGCTGAGTATGTCAAAAAGGGTGTTGTGGTGGACGGCAAGATTGTCACTGCTGAAGGGCCTGCCAACTCTGAAGAGTTTGCTGATGCCATAATTTCAGTCATGCAGCCGCAGGGGAAATAATTCGGTTTTGTTTTGTGGTTTTGGCGGGTTTTGCTTTGTGGTTTCCAGGTTTTGGAAACTTGGAAACCGTGGAAACTTGAAAACTGAATACTGAAAACCCGTGAAAACTTGTCCCCATCGGGGGATCCCCAACAGGGGAAAACCCGTGGAAACTTGAAAACCCTTAAGATTATTTCAAAAGTCTTTTTACTGCTTCCATTGTTTTTTCCAAGGTTGGAACTAATGCAAATCTCACATACTTGTCTCCAGGGTTTATTTTGTCTTGGGTTTTGCTTATCAGGTTTCCTGGAACGCAGTTTATCAACCTTCAGAAAGGTTGATCATCAAAGCGGATAAGGGGATTTCGCTGCGCTCAATCCCCTAATGCACTATACGACTTTATTTCAGCCTATTTACCGCCTCAACTGTTTTTTCCAAAGAAGGCACTAAAGCAAATCTTACGTATCTTTCTCCGGGATTAATCTTGTCTTGGGTTTTGCTTATCAAGTTTCCTGGAACGCAGTTGATGCCTTTTTCCAGCAGCAGTTTTTCTGAAAACTTTAGGGGGGTGGTTTTTTCAGGAACCTTGGCCCAGACGAAGAACGTGCCTTCTGGCTTTTTGACTTTGCAGCCAATTTTCTCCAAGGCTGGGATTAACGCATCTCTTCTCTGCTTGTAGATTTTCCTCATCTCTTCTGGATGTTTTTCGTCCATGAAGGCTGCTGCAGCGGCATGCTGTATTATGTTTGCAACACCCTGTATGCTTTTTCTCTGTATTGACGTGTAAGGTTTAAGCAAATTCGGGTTTTTTGACGCCAGGAAGCCGACTGCGTAGCCTGTCATCATGCTCCTCTTTGACAACGAGTTTAACACTATGGAGCACGTCTCGGCCTCCTTTATTTCAAATATGCTCATGGGTTTTTTTTCGTAGTATAGGTCTGAGTAGCATTCATCTGAAACCAGGAGGATGTTGTTGTCTTTGCACAAGTCTACCGCTTCTCTCATTTTTTCTTTGGAGATTATTTTTCCAGTCGGACTGTGCGGCGAGTTGAGGTATAGTATTCTGGCTTTCTTCAAGACTTGTTGGGGTATTGAATCGAAGTTTGGCTGGAAGTCGTTTTCTTCCAGCATGTTCAGGTAGTAGGGTATTCCGCCTGCGAGTGTTGTTCCGTCTGAATAAGGGGGATAGCCTGGGTTGGGTATTAGGGTGACTTCTCCTCTGTTGGGGTTTAGGAAGTAGCTTGGCAGTTGGAATGATGTGTATTTTGCGCCGTAGGTGGGGATTATTTCATTTTGGTTGAGGTTTACGTTGAATCTTTTTTTCATGTAGTGCCTAACCGCGCTCAAAAATTCACCGCAACCCAACACATTCGGATAACCCAAATTCTGGGTTTCCTCAACAGCCCTCCTGCAGGCGTTCCTCACAACCTCAGGAGTCGGGTCAGTGGGGTCGCCAATGCCGAAGTCTATGATAAAACCCCTACCAAACCTGGCCTCAGCCTTCTTCTTGTTGCCGTCAACAACGTCAAAAGGATAGGGCGCATCCAAAATCTTCCTCAGATTTTCGTTTAAACCAAACTTAGACACAACAAAAACACCTCTCCCTTAAACATTAAACAAACAAGGTAAAAAAACGCTATTGGCTGATATGGCATTAAAGACAGAAACATCTTTTGCGGTTAGTGCAAGGCGTCGTCTTCGCGTGCTTGCATCCTATAGGAAAAATCGGATATACGAGCTAACCGCAGTGGCAGTTTGCTTCGGGAGTGCACCAGTCTGGACAGGGACAGGTGGTGGTTGTGGTTGGAACTCTGACAAATTCTTTGTTGCTTTGCTCGCCCGAATCGCTGTAATCGTTGTCCCAGTTCAAGTCCACACAGCCGAAGTAGCCGTAAAGCCCTGGAGCAGTGGGGACGTCCACACTGCAACTCCAAAACGGTCCAACGCCAACGCAAGGCCAGTAACTTTCTGCATTAACACAACCCAAGTAGTCGCTTATGGAAGCCGTTCCACTGCAGGAGTTTGAGCCGACTATCTGTTCCATGTTTACTCCGCCAGGCAGTACGGTGGGGTCGTTGGGGTTTTCACTCCAAATGGTGTGGAAAACACAACCAGTGGTGGAACTACTGCTGGAAGTACTGGAAGTTGTGGAAGAAGTGCTGCTGGAAGTAGAAGTGGAGGAACTGCTGGAAGAGCTGGAACTACTACTACTAGAACTAGAAGAACTGCTGGAAGAGCTGGAACTACTGCTACTAGAACTAGAAGAGCTGGAACTACTGCTACTAGAACTAGAAGAACTGATGGAAGAAGAAC
>VGJA01000024.1 GCA_016867655.1 Candidatus Altarchaeales archaeon
TGGTTGAAGCCAGCTTGCAGAGGCGCGGAGATGCGGCTAAGATAACGCTGTTGCACGACATAATAGCAAAGGACAATGAATGGCGTGCGTTGCTTGCCAAAGTTGATTCCCTTAGAAACAAGAGGAATCTCCTCACAAAAAAGATTGATGAAACCAGGCTTTCTGGCGGCGACTTCAAGGCCATTGTCGAAGAGGCGAGAAAAATCGCGGAGGAAATAAAGGAAGAAGACGTTGCATTGCAGGCTTTGAGGGACGGCATAGACAAATCACTGCTTGCGTTGCCTAACATACTGCATGAGACAGTGCCAGAAGGCCGCTCTGAGGAAGACAACGTTGAGGTCAGGAGGTGGGGCAGTCCAAAGAAACCTGATTTTGATTTAAAGCACCATGGCGAGTTTGCAGTCAACCTTGGGCTTGCAGACTTTGAGAGGGCTGTGAAGATTTCTGGCACTGGTTTTTACATACTAAAAGGCGCGCTGGCTTTGATGGACCTTGCGCTCATGCGCTTTGCGGTGGATTATCTTGCCAAAAAGGGATACATTCTCATAGAACCGCCTTTCCTGATGCGAAGAAAGCCTTATGAAGGCGTGACAGACATGGCAGACTTTGAGAGTGTGATGTACAAGATAGACAATGAGGACTTGTATTTGATTGCGACTTCAGAGCATGCGATAGGCGGAATGCACATGAACGAGATTTTCGAGGAAAAACAGCTGCCTTTGAAGTACTGCGGGATTTCAGCCTGCTTCAGAAGGGAGATAGGCAAGCACGGCCTGGACGAAAGAGGATTGTTCAGGGTTCACCAGTTCAACAAGATAGAGCAGTTCATATATTGCAAGCCGGAAGACTCCTGGAAACTGCATGAAGAACTGATAAGCAATGCGGAAGAAATCACAAAAAAGCTTGAAATACCCTACCGTATTGTGAACGTCTGCACCGGCGACATCGGGACAGTTGCAGCCAAGAAATACGACTTGGAGGGGTGGAGCCCCAGGGAGGGAAAGTACATAGAATTGATGTCCTGCTCCAACTGCACCACCTACCAGTCAGCTAGATTAAACATAAAGTATGCTTCCAAAGGCAGGAAAGAATACGTTCACACTTTAAACAGCACTGAAATAGCCACGGCCAGGATGATACGCCTCATACTGGAAAACTACCAGACAAAGAAAGGGGTTTTGAAGGTTCCAGACGCGCTGAGGTCTTACATGAATGGGATAAGGGAGATAAAGCCGGCTACATGAGTCAAGTGCAGGAGCCTGTTTGGGCAATTGTCAAAGCATTGCAGTAAATCGCCTCCACAATGTCCTTCGCAATCGCGACAGCAATCAAGCCCACTATGACGTATATTATCGTCTTCTTTGCGTCATCCCTCTCCTCCGGGCTTTGGGCTGCAATCCACCTCACACCTGAGTTCACGAATATCAACGCTCCCAGAGCAGACGCAATGTTCTTTATGCCGTCGTGCAGAATCCAAAATTCAGCTAACTCAGGAGGCGTTGGCTGGGCGCTGGCTGAGACAAGAATCAGGCAGAATATTAGTCCAACAAAAATTCCAACGTTCACGTTAGTGTCCTTCTTCATTGCGCTTTAAACCACCTCTTACTCATTGAACCAGACACCCTGTGACTGGGTTGTATAGTGCATTAGTCAGGTCCTGCGACATCGAGACAACTACCAAGCCAACTACAACATATATTATCGTTTTCTTTGCCTCATCCCTGTCTTGAGGGCCTTCTGACATGACCCATTTGACGCCAGCATATGTGATGACCAGGACTCCAAGAGCTGACGCGACATTCTTCAAGCCGGCATTCAGGTCAGTCATCTCCTGCATCTGCGGCGGCGTGGGAATTTTGCCTGAAGTTGCGCCTGCAGTGCCTATCAACGACAGTAGCACCCCAAGATACAGAAGCGTTCTCTGAAAGTTCACGTTAATAATTTCAGTTCAGCCCTTAAATAGTCTTCAAAAGGAATTTCACCAGTTTTTCAGAAACCTTCAGAAGCAGCAGCCCTATCATAATGTATATGACACCCTTTTTCGCGCTCTCCCTTTCAGCCGGACTTTGGGCTGCAATCCACTTCAAAGACTCGATTGCTATCATGAGGACTCCCAATGCCGAGCCAACCTCCAGCAGGATGTTTTCAATGTCCACTATGGCCTGGTCAAATGTTGATGGATTCCCCGCTGCTGCTGTGCCTGTGCCAGCGAGCAAAAAGGCAGTAAAAGAGACAATGATTTTTCTGCGGTCCATCTCTAAGTGAAATACGAGGCTATCTTAGCCGGAACCTCCGTTCTCGGAATCATCACGCCAAACTTGTCCTTGTAGTCCTGGATGATTGTCGGGTTTTCAACCACAAAGAAGCATTCATTGTACTTCTTCATCACATTCAATTTTTCCTCCATGTTCTCGAGGCTCCTCTTCAAACCGACTTCCGTTTCAACTTCTATTGCAATCATCCTGCTGTCAGGAGTCTCAAAAGTGACGTCCGGAAGCCTTGTATGATGCAGGAGGCCTTTGTTTGTGTACCTCCTTATCTCATCCAGTATCAAATGCTGTAACACAAAATGTTCGGCAGTGTCCTCACCCTCATTTCTAATAAGGAACAAATCGCTTTCGCCTGTGAGGGTCTTAACCCTCACCTCCAGGAAGTCCCTCACCTCCAGCTGCTTGAGCTGTTCGTCTGTCAAGTCAGATTTTCTGTGAACTTGCAAGTTTACGTCAAATTCTCTGTAAACTCCCTTCCCAACAGGCTTTGTCAGCTCTACCCTCTCCATTTCTATTATTTCGTCTGGCTTGGTCGTTATGATTCTGTGTTCCTCAGGTGAAGACTGTATGTATATTGGTATCCTCGTGTTTTCAGCTATCAACAATGCCCTGCCAGTTGTTGCAATCTTCATAAAGCGTTTTTCGGCGTTATTCAGGTTAAACTGCTTTACCACCTCCTCCAAAACCGAAGTATCCTGCTTGATCAAAAACTTTGTGGCGGTGTTTGTGAGCACTGCCCTGCCGGCTCTAGAAGACAAGACATCCTCCACATCCTGGGTCAGCATCACAAGGCTTAGGTTGAATTTCCTGCAGGTTTTCACAAGCCTGAGGATGTATTCAGACTGCTCTCCAGAAGAAAGCACAGTCCAAGCTTCGTCTATAACAAGCATCTTTCTCGTCTTCGACTTTTTCATCTGGGTGTAGACGTACTCCAAGATGAGGAACATCAGCGTGCCCTTCCCGACGTCTGGAGCATCCCTTATGTCAAAGGATATCATCCGGTTGTTCAAATTCATCCTCGTCTGCTGGTTCATAAACCTCATCGGCCCGAAGGCATAACTCTTCAATGAGTTGACTATCGCCATGGCCGGCCTGTAGATTATCTCCTTTGTGGATCTGGTCAAAGGCATTATCTCGTTGTACAAGTCTTCAAGAATCGGCGGCTCTTTAGACCAGGTCTTAGGGTCCTTTGTGATGCCCTTCTCCTCATAAGTGCGGTCTATGGTGTCGTCCAGTATGGCCCTCTGCGGTTCCGTCAGTTCTCCTAGAAGAACCCTAAAAAACGCAAGCAAAGAAAGCTTCTTCTCATCCAACGTCTGGTCCATCAGGTCAAAGGGGTTTATGACAGAGTCCGACCCTGGCGCAATCTTTATTATCTGCCCGTTGAAAGTCTTAATGAGGTCAGTGTATTCCGCCTGTGGGTCTATCACGTTTATGTCAACACCTTCCATAAACTCTCTCATCATCATCAATTTTATCGCATAACTCTTACCACCTCCTGAGGTTCCAAGCACAAGTATGTTAGGATTGCTCAGTTCGAACGGGTCTATGATGATTGGGATGCTGTTTATGGCGTTGAACCCTATCAGTATCCCAGTTGCGTGCGTTTCGAAAGACGTTATTGCAAATGGGAAGCACGCCGCTGCTGCGGAGGAGGTTATGTTCCTAGTCACCTTCAACTCATCCTCGGCTATCGGAAGCACAGACTTCAAGGCCTGAAGCATCTGGTATGACGGTATCTTGGGCACAATCATCAAGGAGTTCATGGTGTTCCTTATGATCTTGCTGGTCTTCTCAATGTCCTCCTCAGTGAAGCCCTTGGCGTCTATGTAAAGGCTCATGTCAAACATCTTTTCAGAGCCCTCTTGTATCAGCTGCAGCAATGCGCTTGTGTCCTCATGTTGTTGTATCAAAGCCTGGGGGACTATTTTCCCTTCAGATTCGAGCGCATAGATGTCCGTTTTCTGTTTCTTCAGCTCGTTTTCAAGAAGAGATACTGTTGTCACCACTGAATACGGCGAAATGTGTACTGAAAGGTCAAAGTCCAAGTTCATTTCTATCAGCCTGGTCAGCCAGCCTGGGTCGACAACCCTCGGATAGTTTATCGCAGTAATCACTTGGTGGTGTTTCTCAATCTCCACTTCAGTCGGCTTTGTGATTATCGTCGAGGGCGACGTCAGGTATTCTATCAAGTGGTCTTCGTATTCAGAGTATGTTTCTGTCTTCACATCCGCCGCCTTGCTTTTGTCCTTGCTCTCAGTCATTTTGCTTCGGGTTTTCCGGCCTTTTGTTGTTCAGCCTTCTTGGGCCTCTCCTGCCACATCTTTCTGTACAATGTTACCGGACTTATAAAAGTGTCATATATCTCGAATGTTTCCGTGAAATAGGACGAGTAGAAGTTCACCAGCTCGTTTGTGTTAAGCCTCTCTGAAACAATGCCAGACAGCGCCAAAGCGCCCCTTATGGTCTCGCACCTTACTTCCAGGTTTTCTATCACCGTTTTGTCCACTCCCCTGCTTTCAGACTGTATGACTATGTAAAAGTGCCTGTCGTTTATCTTGCTGACCTTTATGTAGTCCCTCATGTAGTCCGCAAAATGCTCGTAGTAGGCCAACGCCACTTTGTCGTCCCTTTGCGTGATTCTCCTCTTCAATGCTCTTAAATAACCTTCCAGCTCCAAGTTAACGCTTCTCATCACAATCTGTATCGGGAAGTTTATCGAGTTCAGAAATTCCAGGAATCCGTATATCACAGTGTCCTTGTCTTCTTCGCTCAATGTCCCAAAGTTTATCGGCACCACCTTCAGTATAGCCAGAGCCCTACCGTCCTTCAGGAATACCGAGTCCGCTCTTATGGATTTTACGTTCATCAATTGTCTTGCTGCCGGGGAAATCCAAGAAGTCTTTTTTTCAGTCTTCATGAAGGCAAGGTAGTTGGACAGAAACTTGTCCAGGTTGAACATGGCGAATCCCACAGTCAGAAGCCCAACAACAAGTATTATCGGAAGCTGTAGTGCGAAATCAAACCCTGACATGAGGTAAACCCAACCTATTATGGCTCCGCCCACTGCCACATAGCCCGTCTGCTTTATCGTGAGCGGGCCGAGCAGTTTTTCCTCGTATTTTATGTTGGCCGGTATTGCGTATGGCATTTTTTTAGGTAATATACATTACTATAGTCCCCTTCTTAATACTTCTCCTTTATACCTGTCTGCCATCTTCCCCCTTTCGACATCTCTCCCCTGTATCTACCTACCATATCTCCCTCTTAATACCTCTCTTTTATATCTGCCCCGCCTCCTTTTCTTTCCTCTCCATTGCGGCTATGGCTTTTTTGGTCATCTCAGCTATCTTCTTTTCCTCCTCGGTCGTGAACTTGTCGTAGCCTGTGAGGACTTCCTCCAGGTCTTCCTTCTCTTTTTGCACCCTTGCCGCAATCTTCTTCCTTTGGGTTTCATGACCCTTAACCTCTTTAACTAGCTTTTCCTCAAAGTATATCTCCTCGTCAACGTCCTCAAAAAGCCTTTCAATATCCCTCTTTATCTTCTTTTTCTTCCACCACGACGGAGTCGGCAGATACTCCCTCCTTATGGCGTATTGGAAACGCAGCTTCATCTGATCATACCAGAACAATGCAGTCAACTTGTCTTCCTTTCTGAGCAAAGCCCAGGTGTTTCTAACGGAAACCCTTCCAGGCATTATTCCGGTCGTTTCGTTCATCTCGGTTTCAGTATGCGCTACTGTCATATGTTATCACACTCTTTTGTATATATTTATTTAGCCCAGCCAGTTTTATTTCTCCTTACCTTCCTTCTTCTTGGCCTTCTCCTCTCTTTGCGATTCCTCCCTCTTCTCCCTCTCGAGTCTTGCAAATTTGAGCTGCTCCTCCAAGGCAGCTATATCCCTCTGCTCTTTAAAGATTTCACCAGTCTGCCTTCTTTTCCTCGCCTCTTTGTCTTGGGCCTCTTTGGTCATCTCAGCTTGCTTCCTGCGGCCTGCTATTTCATCACCTCTGACTATTGTATCGCCTTCTATTACAATATGAGGCTTCTTTACTTTGGTTGTGTCCACGTGCACAATCTTTTCCGGAGCTGCAGCTGATGGCGCAGCCCCGGCTTCCGCAGCAGGCTTAACTCCTGCTTCAGTTTCGCCTCCTCTACCGCCTGCCATACGCATTGCTTTAGGCGACGCCACAAAGCCAGGGCCCATAGAAGGTCCTCCGGCAACGGCAGCTCTCTCACGCCCGCCTAGAAGATCCAGCAGGCCTTTTTCACCCTTAACTGCTTCCCTCTCCATCTTCAAGCCCTTTGGACTTAAATCAGCTTCCATCAATTCCCCTTCCTCTCTTGCACCCTCCAAATCCTCTTCACTCACCGACCTTTCGCCATAAACTTGGCTGCCTTCTTCAAATTTCGTATCAAAGTCCTCAGGCTTTTCTTCAGAGGTTTTTGAGTATCTGGCACTCTCTATTTCATCACTCAAGTCCGGGGCTGTTGGCATCCCGCGCCTTTGGGCTGCCGCAGCAGCCAATGTTTCACTGCCCGTATCATACTCTCTTCCAGACGGGGCTTGTGCTGCCGACCCACCGCCACCCCCAAATGCGCCTCCCCTACCTTCCATCGCTCCTCTCTCGCCTAAAAGCCGCATTGCCCCAGGAGCCACTTTTGATATGGCTGAACCCATCATCGCCGCCCTAGCGCTTTCAAAAGTCCTTATCCTTGAGAAGTGCCCGTGCGCTGTTGCAAAAGCTCCTGGACCCTGGCCTGCTATAACCCCCCCAAGGCTCATCAAAGGCAAGTTGTCTACTGCAAGCCCCACTGAATACACAGCCATTCCGACAAACTGCAGTATCTGGGTCATTATCATCGGCGCAGCGCACATTGTCACCATGCCAGCTAGTATGACAAACACGGTTATCATCTGCGTGAAGAGGGTGTGCAGTCCTGTTGGCATGTCGGTTATGGTTATCCCACTCATCACTGAAAGTGGGCCGGTCACTAACACATACAGCGTCAATGCTTGGAGCGGCGGGACGAAAATCCATGTGATAGCTTCCTTCAGATACTTGCTTCCATAAGACTTCGTCACCTCAAAAAAATACATGAACATTATGAGGGGGAAGAATATGCTGTAGACATAGACGTAGAACCACCTGATTAGGAGTATTACTGCCGTCACGAGAAATGTTATGGTCATGCAGCACTGCAGGTAGCACATTGCAACTCCTTTTCCATAGGTTGTGACGTTCATCACCTTGTTTATGTCAATCTGGGAGAGGTAGAATCCCGTTATCCTTCCGGATATGTCCAACAATGCTTGATACATCATCGGCGAGTATATGACAAACAGCATTCCTATTATCAGCCTGAACAGCATTTTTTTCGCCCTGACGCGGCCCGCCGGCGAGCCGGATTTCATTATAAAGAACATGGCAGTGAACATCATGGCCACGATATACACGGGAATCAGTATGTTTATTATGTAGGGGTATATCGCGTTTACTGCTGTGTTCACTTCGCATCCAGGCTGGTTTGGAAAGCAGAATACTGTTGGATTGTAGGACATAAGGCTCTTCAAACCCGCTATTGAGGCCACCATCAGGGGGTAGAATATGAGGTAGGCTATTTTCGCGCTCATCGCCTCCACCAGTGTTTGGCCTAGGACGTCAAAGAAACCGGCTTTGACAGTGACAGCGAGCATCAAAACAACCGCCAGTGTGACCCAGAGTTTATGTTTCATCCTTCTTGACCAATCTTTCGGAACGCTCCACTGCAAGCGAGTATATCTCGTCTATCCTCTTTTGGCTTAACTTCATTTTATCCACTATCTGTTCTCTCATTTGAAATTCTTTTTCGCCTAGTTTGGTCTCTTTCATGTGCCATTCTTTGGCTTTGTTGTAGAGTTCTGTGGGTATCCTCAGGCCGCATTTGGCGCATGTGTGTTCCCCCTCGGTTTCTCTCATTTTTTCATCGCATGCTGGGCACAGGTCTTTGCTGAACAAAACACCCCACTTTACGTTGACTCTCTTGTCCACCACTCCGGGCCCAAAAAGTTTTTCAGACACAATACTCTCCAGCTGTTTTTTCGGGTTTTCCCTCACCAGCATCTTTTCTTCCTCTGCCATAATTCTAGCCAACTCTTCAACCAACCTCAATTCTTCTTCTGTTAGTTCCATCTTACTTTTTACAATAATGCATCCTTATTTGAGTGTATCGCCTCATATACTGCAAGCATCCTGCTGTATTGTACCCTGCTTTTAGCCCCTAGCTCAACTCGCACGTCTTCAACACTCTGCCTTAGGTTGCCTCTCAATAATATATCACTAACATAATCTGTCTGGGTTGAAAGCGAATGCATTCTCGCAAGCGTTGAGACCTCATCTCTACTTACCCTGCTCATGCTGTCGTCTCCGGGTGTTACTCCAGCACGTTTTTCCAAATCCACTTCCTCCTGCAATCTACGCGTTTTGCCGTCAATAAAATCATGTATCGAATCATCATAGACATTCATATCTGTTGACCCCTTCTTTCCGCCGACATCTGCAAGGCCCTCGCAGAGCATCCTACCCATATCCTCCTCGGTTAGACCCCACCACGTCTTCAGCCTTAATCTAACTGCTTTCTCATCACTCAATATACTGTCTATCCGCAGTTCTCTTGCAATTTCCCCCTTAATCCTATCTACACCAGTCTGTATAAAAACGTTGTTCATCTTTGTATTACCTTTAAGGAAGTCACGCCAAATTTCAGTGTAGCTGGCGTCTTTGTAGTGCTCTCTAATCTTGTCGTGGGTTGTCTCGTGGCCTAGGATGTCGCCCTTCTCTAGATGATTCATGTAGTCGTTCTTTGCAGTTTCATAAAGTGTCTCTCGGTCTCCTCTGGCTGCTTGCAAGTCAAGGATACACGCCCTTTCATCAGGGGTTTCGGTCTTAAACATAAGTGTAAGCGCTGCTGGATTCCCATCAGCGTCCTTCAGCATTTCATCTATCCTTTCACGCCTCTTCCCCTTCAAACCCAAGTCTCTAAGGCGTCTTTCAAGTTTAGCACACTTTTCTTCAGCATCCAGCATTTCCTCGCCTTTTTCGCCTGCAACGTTCAATGTCAGCGTTCTCCTGCCTGCTTTGTCTGTCCTCATCCACGCAACCTCGTGGTTGTTCGGGTCGTTCGCAATCCTGACGTCAATGTTCTCTCCGCGAGTAGGACCAGTGAGTTCCCGGTATCTCGGGTTTTCAGCCAGCGTCAGCTTCAGGTGGTCGATGTCCTCGTCGCTGTATCCTGCATTCCTCAAGTCGCTGACCATCTGGCCGTTGAAATAAATGTGCTTGTTGGCTTCAGTAAGACGTGTCTTATACTCACCCAAAGTTGTTGTTGGGACATACTTCCCTCTAACATATGTTGTCATATAACTTGTGTCAGCGGCAATAGCCTGCCTTCTGGCTCCATCATGCGCCAGCTTTTTGATTTCAGCAATATTTTCTTCATCTCCGGCAATAAGCCTTCCACTGTCAAACCTGCCCAGCAAAGCATCTGCTCCAGCACGGTTTATTCCCCCAGTAGGAAATCCAACCCTTGTTAGAGTCTCCACCGACTTCCTGAAAGCCATTGGATTCTTTTCAGCAGTCAGCAAAACATCATTCTTATCCAGCTCATTGTTTTTTATCTTCTGGGCGCTC
>VGJA01000025.1 GCA_016867655.1 Candidatus Altarchaeales archaeon
GGATTGGCCATGGCTAGTATAATAGGATTCTTCCTCATCTTCTTCAGCATCTCAGGCTTCACGATTCCCGCAACAGAAACTCCTACAAACGCGTCAGCATCCTCCAAAGCGTCTGCAATACTGCCCTCCTTTTTATGGTGGTTTGTCAACTTCGCAATCTCCTGCTTGTATTTGTTCAAGTCCTCCCTGCCTTCGTGGATTATGCCCTTGCTGTCGCACAAAATTATGTTGTGAACCGGCTTGCACACTCTTTTGTCCATGTCAATGCACAAAAGCATTCTGGATATTGCAATGCCTGCTGCTCCAGCTCCGCACAACACAACCCGTAAATCTTCCATCTTTTTGCCAGCAAGCTTTGCAGCATTAATCAAAGCAGCCAAAACCACGATTGCAGTCCCGTGCTGGTCGTCGTGGAAGACCGGAATGTCCAACTTTTCCTTCAGCTGGTTTTCAACGTCAAAACACCTTGGAGCTGAAATGTCCTCCAGGTTTATTCCGCCAAAAACCGGGGCAATCCACTCCACGGCCTGCACAATCTCCTCAACCTTCTGGGTTGTAAGGCAGATTGGAAAAGCGTCCAAGTCAGCGAACTCCTTCATCAATAAGGCCTTGCCCTCCATCACAGGCAAAGCCGCTTCAGTCCCAATGTTGCCCAATCCCAGCACAGCGCTTCCGTCTGTGACAATAGCGACCGTATTGCCCTTGAAAGTGTAGTCGTAAATCCTCCTTTTGTCTTCAGCAATCTTCCTGCACGGTTCTGCAACCCCTGGAGTATAGGCCAAACTCAAGTCCAGTTTTGTTTTGACAGGAATATTGCTCACAACAGCAATCTTGCCCCTGTGTTTCTTGTGCAGCTCAAGGGAATCCTCATTCAAACCCATTTTAAACAGAATTGTTTTTACATATTAGTGGCACCTAAATAAAAATGGCGTGTAAATGTAGTCTTCCTCCAAGCGTTTTTTTAGCATTAGACCCCCTAATGATAAACATGCCATCATGGAAGCGGGTCCCAGAGGAGTCCACAGCCGCGGCGCGGCCTAATCACAGAATGCTGCCAGAGGAACAGACCCTTCCTCATACGCTGGCTGTGTATACGTGGGACGGAGATAAAAAAACAAAAAAAACACATTCTGTTTTACCGGTAGCTTCGTTTTCCGAGTTCTTGACAAAACATTTTGCTGGACGAGAGAACTTGCGTGGTTTCGACTTCGGCGCAGCCTAAGGCGCTATTACCGATACTGTTCATAAATTTTTGACCACTATTTTTTCCGGCGTAGATTATACTGGGCTGGAACGAGATAGACTTGTAGTAGAGAACGCTTGGAGACTTGGTTTTCCTGTAATGGAATGTGATGTCCAAGCTGTTGACAGTTTAGATTCTTTTCGCTGCGATTTAGTCACAATGTTTCGACCTCACCCCTCAGATGTCCCCTCTTTAGTCAGCACGGCAAAACGAATGATTGAACCACACGGACTTATTGCCATCTCGTTAAAAGCTGAAGATATGCAAGATCTGATAGTTGGAAAACGGTTTTTAGATGAGAGGCTGCCAGTGGCAGATTTCTGGACAGCATTGTCCGGCTTTAGTGTATTATCCATAAAGGAACGATGTGTTGGAGACCTGCCGTTATTCGAAAATCCTTATCTATTCGCATATTCTCCGCGCGGTTTGCAAGGATTTGAATTAATAACACTCAAATAAAGATAGTTGTTTTAGGCGCCGGAATCCCTGCGGGTGACAATACCTACTTTATCATTCTTTTAAATTGTGAGGACAATAATATAGCCTCATTTTACGAGAAAATGTTTCAAAAGACAATCGTTGGAAATTACCCCCGGCCGAGCTGGCTCAGAGAATCGTTGCTTAAGGCAGAGGGCAAGCAGAAGAAGGCCGGGCTGGCTGGCAAAGAGGTTGAAAGTTTGTATGTCAGAGGAATAGCCGAAGTCATTGCAGAATTTGAGTCTTGCAATCTTGATTTGATTACAGACGGCCAGCTGAGGTTGACTGACGCCCTTGCAAGCTTCTGCGAAAACTTGGAAGGATTCAAGATGACTGGCTTGATACGCTACTATGACAACAACTTCTACTACCGGCAGCCTGAGACGACAGGGAAAATATCCTGGAAGAATCCCGTCTTTGAGGCAGACTTCAAGCAGGCTAAAAAGCTTGCAAAAAAGAAAATCAAGTGCGTGCTTCCAGGGCCGTATACTCTCGCAAGATTGTGCAAAAACACGTTCTACAAAGACACATCAGATTTAATGTGGGATCTTTCTTCTGCAATAGCCTCTGAAGCAAAGGCGCTGGAGAACGCAGGCTGCAAGTTCATACAGTTTGATGAGCCTTCATTGGTTTATGACAGAAAGCTTGAATGCGGCTTAGACAAAATAATGGATGCATTAAAGAAGGTTGAGTCTAGCGTGAGTGCAATTACATGCCTGCAAGCCTACTTTGGCGGATTCAATGGCAGTCTAGCAGGCTTGCTTGACCTGAAATTTGACGTAATCGGCTTTGACTTGGTGGAAGGCAAAGAAAATCTAAACTTCATGCAGGAATATACTCCTAAGAAAGACCTTTCCCTTGGAATACTGGATTCAAGAAACATACGCCTGGAAAAGCCAAGTGTAGTGAAGGCTAGGGTAATGCAGGCAGTCAAGCTTACAAGCCCGAAGAACGTTTACATAAATCCCAACTGGGGTTTGGAACTGATTCCAAGGGAGTATGCTGTGAAAAAACTAAAGCTTCTTTCAAACATTGTTGACGAATTGAAGGAGGATTCGGCATGAGCAAAAAAATACTTCAAACAACAGTCGTGGGCAGTTACCCCAGGTTGAGCTATGTGGTGGAAGCCGTCGCCAAATACAAGAAGAAATTGATCTCAAAGGAAGAACTCAAAAAGATTACAGACCATGCCACCACAGAAGTGGTTGAAGAGCAGATTAAGGCAGGCATAGACATTATTGCGGACGGAGAGCAATACAGGGAGGACATGGAAGTCTATTTTGCTGAAAGAATCTCAGGCTTCAAGGAAGGCGACTGGATTCGCATTTGGGGCAACAACTATTATCGAAAGCCGATAGTCCACAAGAAAGTCGGCTTCATAGCTCCCATGACAGTTGAAGATTATCTTCTTGCTGAAAAAGTCACGGCAGGCAGAGCGCAAGTAAAGCAGATGTACACTGGGCCTTACACGATAGCTGACTGGGCTTTCAACGACGCCTATGACAGCAAGGCAGACTTGGTTCTGGATTTGGCTAGGATACTCCACAAGGAAACTAAAGAACTTGAAAAGAAAGGCTGTCCTTACATTCAGATTGACGAGCCGGCTTTGTCAACGCACAACAGCAAGGACGAATTGGAAATCGCCAGGCAGGCAATAGAAATCGTCACAAAAGGAGTGAAGGCCAAGACTGCGATACACATCTGCTACGGCGACTTTGAAAACATCTTTCCAGGCTTGCTGGACTTCAAAATAGACTTAATAGACTTGGAGTTCACAAACAACCAGTTCAAAACACTGGACATAATAAAGAAATACGACTTCAACAAAGAGCTTGGTTTCGGCTGCGTTGATGTTCACACCAAAAGAGTTGAGTCCAAAGAAGAAGTAAAGGAAAACATAAAAAAAGCGTTGAAAATACTGCCTCCAGAAAAAATCTACCCCAAACCCGACTGCGGCTTGAAGCTTCTGACAAGAGAAATAGCATTCAAAAAACTGTGCGTCATCAGTGAGGCAGTCAAAGAACTTAGAGCTGAATTATAGATGGTTTACTGTTTTCAGTCTCCAGTTTTCGGTTTCATGCTACTCGTTTTAATCTCCGTTTACTGAAAACCCAAAACCGGAAACCGTTCATTTTTCCATTGCTCTAGGGAAAGGGTTTTTAAACCCCCTTCTTAGAACTAAACAAGGGAGATGGTTAGGGGTGGTGTGTCCTTCCGAAGGGGAGGAGAAAAAAACATCACTATCCGCTTGGATCTGGGGTATAGACTCCAGGAGGTAAAAAAGATGGACGAATGCAAATGCCTGCCTGCAATAAGGGTGGAAAAAACAGTGGACGTCAACCTGTTGAACTACATACAATACGTCTACGAAAACTTCGGTTTCATTCCAAAGTGGCTTAGCGTCAAGGCCTACTAAAATAAAAATCCTCCAAAGGTCTATACCCCTCCACTTTTTTTCTGCAAACCTTGCGTTGGGGTTAATATAACCCTGAAATCGAAGAATACTAACAATTCTAAAATGAAAATCTCAGACATGCTCATGGACGAGGAAACGCTCTTCAGAGAAGAAGGCGTTTTCACTCCAACCTACCTGCCGGACCAGTACAACCACCGAGACTCCCAGTTGAAGTCCATCACAATGGCTTTGAAACCTGGCTTGAGGGGCATGAATCCCTTAAACACACTGATTTACGGCCCGCCTGGCACCGGTAAAACCACTGCAGTGAAATACGTTTTCAAGGAGCTTGCAGAATCAACAACAAAATTGATTCCGATTTACATAAACTGCGAGGACAACAATACTCCATTCGGCATTTTTGCCAGAATACATGAAGCCGTCTACGGGTTTTCACCGCCGGACACTGGAAAGCCCTTGGAGTCTGTGAAGGAAAGCGTTTTCAGAAAGCTGGCTAAAGACAAAAAGAGCGTTGTAATAGCTTTGGATGAGATAGACCAGCTTTTCGTCAGAAAAAACGTCGACAAAATTCTTATAGACTTGTTGAAGTCTCACTCAACCTACGGCTATGACAAAATAGGTGTTTTCGGGATTTTGATAGACGACCGTTTTATGGCAGACTTAGACATCAAAGCCAGGAGCGTCTTCAACCCAGAGAGGATACACTTCCAGCCCTACAGCAAGGAAGAAATAAAGGAAATACTGTCTGTCAGAGTCAAATACGGTTTGTATGACGGCGTGCTTTCAAGCCAGCTTTTGGACTTGATAGTCGAAAAAACTTTCAGCCAGGGCGACTTAAGAGTGGGCTTGGACTTGATTAGGAGGAGCGCCTACTTGGCTGAAAAGGAAGCCTCAAGAAAGATAAAGAAGGAGCACATTGAGAAAGCCTTTGGAGAGATGCCTAAGAACATCAACCTGAAAAACACAATCGACTCATTGGACAAGCAGGAAAAACAGCTGCTTTGTTTCATAGCATCGACCATGGAAACCGGCTCAGGCAGGATTTTCGAAAAATACAGCAGGCAAAACGACGTCGGAATCAAAAAATACAACGAAATCATAGACAAATTGGAGCAATACAAAATAATAGACACCCAATACAAAACAGGCGAAAGAGGGAGAAGCAGGGACATACTGCTGAGACACGACAAAGAGGAAATAAAGAAGCTGGTGGGGGACTTATAGTTTTCTGGGAGTTCGGCCTGCCTGCTGGATATGCCACCTTATTCCTTCTGCCTCCAGATGTATGCTAGTTTCCCTCTTTTGGTGGTTTTTTTGTATACTACTTTGCCTTCTATGAGAAGTTCGTTTAGTGTTCTTCTGACGTCGTTCTCCCTCACTTTGAGTTTTTCAGCTACTTTGTCCGAGGTGTTGCCTTTCTCGCCCAGTAGTTTCAGCACCTTTTTGTGGAAGTCGCTTAGTTCGGCTGCCGTTTCCTCTTCAGTAGTTTGTTTGATGCCGTAGTATTCTTCGTAAATTCGGTCTCTCTCCTTTTTGTCCATCTCGTCTTAATGCATTGTTAAACTGGGAATAAATACGTTTTCCGCCTATGGGGGCGTCTTCCAAGTGTTTTTATATACACCTAAACCTATATAATATCTCGTTTTTATTTTACGGTTAAAGGTGATTTAAGCGAAAATGACAAACGGACACCCAATATTGATTTTGCCTGAAGGGGCATTAAGGACTACTGGAAGAAACGCGCAGAGAAACAACATAATGGCTGCAAAAGCTGTGTCGGACATAGTTAAAACCACTCTAGGCCCAAAAGGCATGGACAAAATGCTTGTCGATGACATAGGCGACATCGTAATCACAAACGATGGGGCTACAATAGTCGAAGAGATGAATGTGGAGCATCCTGCAGCCAAGATGGTTGTGGAAGTCGCTAAAACCCAAGACGAGGAAGTCGGCGACGGAACGACGACTGCTGTCGTGTTGACTGGAGAACTGCTTTCAAGCGCTGAAAAACTTTTGGACAAGGGAGTTCACTCTACTGTTATATCGCGCGGCTACAAGATGGCTGCAGAAAAGTCGCAGGAAATCCTATGCGACATTGGCACCAAAATTTCTCTCACAGATGAACCATTGCTCAAAAAAATTGCCGAAACAGCGATGACAGGCAAAGGCGCTGAAGCGGCTAAAGAGGCTTTGGCAGACATTTCAGTCAAGGCAGTGAAAAAGGTTGTCGTGAAAGAGGGCGAAAAACATTCAGTCGACAGGGATGACATCCAGATTGAGAAAAAGCAGGGCGGCAGCATCTATGACTCTGAGTTGATTGAAGGCGTGGTTTTGGACAAGGAGAGGGCCAGCGACGCCATGCCCTCAAAGGTCGAGAACCCCAAGATACTCCTGTTGGATGTAGCATTGGAAATCAAGAAGACTGAAACAGACGCTAAAATCAGGATTACTTCTGCAGACCAGCTTTTGTCTTTCACACAGCAAGAGGAAAAGATGCTTAAGGAAAAAGCAGACGCTGTCATAAAATCCGGAGCTGTTGCAGTCTTCTGCCAGAAGGGCATGGACGATTTGGTGATACACTATCTGGCCAAGGCGGGAGTTTTTGCAGTAAAAAACGTCAGCGAGTCCAACATGAAGCGGCTTGCCAAAGCTACTGGCGCCAGAGTGGCCTCAAATCTCCAGGAGCTGGGCAAAGAAGACTTGGGGAATGCAAAATTGGTTGAGGAAAAGAAGATTTCCGGAGAGGAAATGATTTTCGTCAGCGGATGTAAGAACCCCAAGTCAGTGAGCATTCTCGTCAGGGGCGGCACAGAGCACGTTGTTGATGAGGTTGAAAGAGCCGTCACAGATGCAGTCGGCGGGGTTTCAGCCGCACTGGAGATGGGCAGCGCCGTCGCAGGTGGCGGGGCTTGTGAAATAGAGCTTGCAAGACAAATCAGGGAATACGCTGAAAGCATAAGCGGCAGGGAGCAGCTTGCAATAAACGCTTTTGCAGACGCTCTTGAAATCATCCCAAGAACTCTGGCTGAGAGCGCTGGCATGGATTCAATAGACACTCTAGTCAAGTTGAGGGCTGAACACGAAAAGAAAGGCAAGAACAGCGGTGTTGCAGTCCTCCATAGTAGGATAGAAGACATGTGGAAGAACGGCATCATAGAGCCCTTGAAAATAAAAGTGCAGGCGATAAAAAGCGCCAGCGAGGCAGCCCAGATGATACTAAGAATAGATGACGTCATCGCGTCCTCAAAGAAGTCTGCACCCCCAATGCCGCCAGGAGGTATGGGAGGAATGGGCGAATATTAAGTTTTCACGGTTTCCGCGGTTTTCACGGGTTTCCAAGTTTCCAAAACCTGAGAACCACAAAAACAAAACCGAAGACTGAAGACCGTCAAATTCCGGCTTCATATGTTTTTGCCGAGTTCACTTCTTTAATCTTTATTCTGGCTGGTGCGAATATGGCTGGGTCTATCTTGTAGAAGTCGCAGCCTGCTTTGTCGTAGATTTCTTTGAATTTTTTTCCAAAGGCTTTTGAAGACTTGGAAACGCATTTGTCTGTCAGCTTTTCATCCCAGCTTTTGACTTCCAGTTCTACGCTACTGTTATAAATGAGGGCGTCGTTTGCACTGCACATGTCAATATCTTCCGGCATTCTTGCATTCCCCCTGGCTGAAATGATGTTGTTGACGTCATAGCCCAGGAAGTCCAGGCGGTAGACCGCCAGTTCCACAACCCTAGCCAGGACGTTGAGCAAGCCAACCTGTGAGTCGCCTTTGAAGACTGCGATTGCAAGCTCGCTTGCATTAGTCTTGTCTAGTATATACTTTAATGAGCTTTCGTCCGGAATTTTGTTTGACTCAAGAACCAGCGCAGCTTTTCTAGATTTTTCCTCATATCTCACTTTCTCAAAAATGCTTTTAGGCTTTCTCGCCAGAATCCTGGCAGGCCCGCTGGCCAATGCATTTTCCCCTTGAATCGGTATAGCCCAGCCAGCCATCTGGCATCCAAGGGTTGCAATAGCTACATCAGACTTTATTGAAACTTCAACAGAACTGCCTTCTGCTTTAATGTCTGCCAGACAGCCAGCAGACGCTCTTGCAGTTAAAATCCCTGCCTTCAAGGCTTTCTCTGCGCTCAAATTTGTGTCAACTCCAACGTCAAGCAAAACCGCCTTCTTGGAGTCAAGTTGAAATTCTTTTTTCAAAACGCCTTTAAAGCCAGCCAGCTTAGCCAAAAGCTCGTAGGAATTTTTGTTCAGATTCATCTCCCAGTCTTTCCGATTTTGCCTTCAGTGTCAATCTCCCTTCTTATTATCCTCTCGCTTGAAATTGGGTTGCCGTCCTGAGCCAGGATTATAGGAATCACCACCATGTTAAGCTTTGGAATGTTTTTCTTAAACCTTATTGCATTGATTTCCTCAGCCCTCAACAATGTTTCCTCGCTCACCACAATGCAGTCTAACTTAGGGTCGATTGTCGCAATGCCGTAGCTGTCGTCTATCCTCACAATCTCATACGGCTTTCCAAGCTTTTTTGCGTATTCCTCAACAGCCTTTTTTCTTGTTTCATAAGGCATCGCCATGAACGAGCGGAAGCGGTTTGCAAACTCGTCTGAAGTCAGCCCAATGACAACAGAACCAGCAGTCTCAAACGCAGTCTTCAGTATCCTCCTGTGGCCTATGTGGAATCTGTCGAAAGTACCCCCAACAACCGCTTTTTCAAACACCTTGCTGATTAATTGGAAGACAAAGGATATAAACCAAATAGGGGTTCTGCATACTGCTTTTATACTCTTTTTTCAATATTGTAGTCATGTTTGACAGACTATACAGCCAGATGACGAAAATCGTGGACTATCGTGTTCTCATGGTCATCCCTCCTCTGGCGACTGTTTTGCTGGCGTTGTTCACCTACACCAACGGCGTCCAGTTTGGCATGGACTTCAAAGGCGGCACGTGGATGGACGTCATAACCACAGTGGACTTTGATTCCGAGAAAGTGGGTCTGCTTTCAAAAGACCTGGCTGACGCAGGCTTGGATGACCCTAAAGTCTATGTGGGAGCTGACATAGAATCCGGAAAGACGAAGGTAAGCATTGCAACAGCATCCCTTGCAGACAAGTCTCTTATGTATAACATTGTCTTGAAATACATTTCAGATTTGAGCGACGTGGACGTTGCCGTAGTCTCTCTGCCTGAGCGCCCCCCTGGGTGGCTTGAATTCAAGCTGTCTTCAAGGTTCAACGAACAGGTTTTTTTAGACTACAGCAACGGCGTTTTGAAGATAACTGCTTCGGATTTGGATGAAAGCGAGCTTGAAAGCGTTTTGAAATATCATCTCGGCGGTAACCCAGATGTAAATCTGCAGAAAAAGAACTTCAATCTAAGGGAAGTCGGCCCGACCTTGGGGGTGACTTTCAGGGAGCAGGGGATAAAAGCGGTTTTTCTGTCTTTTGTTTTTATGGCCGTTGTTGTTTTTCTCGCCTTTAGGGTTTTTGTCCCCTCTGTTGCGGTCTTGCAGGCTGCGGTTTGCGACGTCTTGTTTGCACTGGCTGGTATGAGCGTATTTAACATACCCTTTGATTCGGCTTCTCTTGGCGCTTTGTTGATGCTGATTGGTTATTCGGTTGACACAGACATACTGTTGACTATGAGGCTGTTGAAGGAAAAAACGGTCGACGTGGACGGTGGCATAGACAAAGCAATGAAGACCGGGTTGATGATGACTATAGCGACAGCTGGGGCCATGGTTGTAACCGTGTTTG
>VGJA01000026.1 GCA_016867655.1 Candidatus Altarchaeales archaeon
ATGTATGGATATTGGTTATATAAGTTTATATACCCCACTTTCATCAAATCGCAAACTGCTTCGCAGTGAACAGCAGTAGGGCGATATCCAATACTAGGATTGTTAATGTCAGCGACCCCTCCTTAGACTGCCATCTTTTAGGCAATATTTTCATCCTGCATTCCCCCGAAAAAAATATGGGGGTGTGACAGCATCAGACAGAAGCCTGCTTTTTTCAGGAGCATTCCCCGGCTAGGAGGGGCCCCTTCCTTGCAGTGGCTTCTATCTTCTGCAGCGAAGTGCTGTATTCCTCGCCCACTATGTGTATCACACCATCCCCACTAGGCGTCAATTGTATCACACCGATATAACGCTTTTTCATTCTACGCAATATGCAAGATTCACTTCTCCCTAAGTGTTTGAACTACGACGCTGTTGTTGAACACCGCGATTCCAGCGCGCAGGCCCTTCCCATTGTCGTCCCTTCCCAAATAGACAGTATGCTTGTAGGTCGGCTTCGGCCTATCTCCTGGCTTTTTTCTGTAGCTTTCCTGCCACGCCTTGTCCAAGGCGTCTGTTATGGTGCTGCTTCTGGCAGTGACCGCTTCGAAGATTCTAGCAGTCAGCTTGTTTTCCCCAATCACGTCATATTCTTTTGTTCCTATTTTCACGTCTTTCATTGTTTTTTTCCACCCCGTTTCTCTAAAGTATTGTGTTATTCTTTCTAGACAAGGATATAAAAGTATGTATAATAAAATAGTATATACTAGTTTATACCACACCTTCAAAAACCAACACACACAGGAGTAAACAATGGAAGAATTCAACTTCGACTCAATAGCCAGCTGGCTCGAAACAACAGAACAACAATTTCAAATAATAAAAACCATATACCGGCTAGAAGGCCGGGAGACTGAAATAACCCCAAAAAACATAGGCAAAGAATACGAAAAAATCTACGGAAAGTCAATACAAAAACCGAATCTGTTCACAATACTGAGAACGCTAGGCGAGAAAGAGCTCATAAAAAGAGACTCAACCTCAAACTACAAAATAGACTTCGACGGCGTAAGACAGACGCTGGAAAAACACCAGAATAAACTGGAGAAAGAAAGGGAGGAATTCCAGAAAGCCTACACAAAAACAGAAGACTACTTCAAGAGACACATATCCAGAAGCGAATACCCGACGATAAACTACTACGAGCAGAAAGAATTGTATGTGGAAATGCTGAAGTCCATAAAAACATCCAACACGCTTTACATAATCACAGACTTCCCCAGCATCGCCTACACCTACAACCTGGCGACTGGAGTGGACAACTTGGAGTACATCGAAACCCTTTGGAAAAGATGCTTCAAGGAAAAGAACCTGGACATAAGCTATCTGACCACACTGAACACAGACTATTTGTTCAGCCAGGCGTTCCGCACGACACAGGATCCGAAGATAGCGTTCACTGAGTGCGAGCTCGTTTTGCAGCAGCTCGTCAGCCAGGGGGAGTCTTACAAAAAGCTGAAAGTAAGGGTGGTGGAAGAGCAAAAAGGCATGGACGTGCTCATACCAATAAGAGACAAGCCCACAGAAGTGTTCCAGTTCATAAAAGACGAACACAAGGAAATCCTTGGGGGGATTAAAATAAGGTCTGCGGAAACCGCAATGCAGGCTGAAAACATGTTCAAGCAAGGCTTCAACCATGCAGAAGACATGAACAACAAGCTGATGCAAAAAGCCCACAAAAAGCTTAAACTGGAGTACGGGATACTTGAGTAGTTCTTGACCAGGATTGTATGACTATCCAGTATACATTGTTTATATACTTGGATGACCATTTATTATACATGGTGGGAATATGAACGTAAACCTGGGAACGCCATACGAGGCAATGATAAGGAGCATAATAGAAAAAGGTTATGCTGGAAACCAGACTGAAGTCATCAGGCAGGCCATAACAGCCTACGAAAGAATGCTAGAGGAAGAGGAGCTGATGCTAGTCCACAAGGCAGTGGAAATGGAAATGCAGGAGATAAAAACGGGCAGAACCAAAACCAAAACCCTTGAGGAACTAGAAAAGAAATACGGTATTCGAAGCAGATGACAATCCACATATCAAACAAGGCAGAGCAACAATTAGACGACATGCCCGCTGACCTAAGAACCATGTTCATGAAACATCTAAGGAAAATCAATTCTCTCCCGCCCCGCAAACACATGAAACATGGCATACCCTGCTATGTTGAAAAAGTCACAAAACAAGCCAGACTAGTTTACTACACTGAAAACGAAGACATATATGTAACACACTGCTTCAAGGAGCACAAGGAATACGAACGCTGGTACAAAACATACAATGATTGATAGCGTAAGAAGGCAGGCAAAATAATTACTTCTTGATTTGGTCCAGTACTGCTGCCATCATCAGAGGCAAATTTATGCTGGCGTCTCCTTCTACTGTGATGTACTTTGCCTTTTCTTTTATTTTGCCCCAGCTGACCGCTTCTCGGAGTCTTGCGCCTGAAAGGCTGCCGTCGTGCTCTACCGCTGTTGTCAAGTAGACCGCTCTGGACAAGCCGCCCATGAACTGGTTCCACCAGATGGTGTGATGCTTGCTTATTCCACCACCAATCAACAAAGCCCCGGTCTTCTTCGCGCTGAAGACTTTTTCAGCCAGAAGTTCCTGGTCTTTGAATACGTTCAGCTTGAAGTCTTTGTGCTTCTGCTGGAAGAAGAACAATTGGCTTCCGAAGGCGCCGTCAAGTATTCCTGGAACAATTACTGGAATATTGTTTCTGGCAGTCCAATGTAGTATGGATTTCGGGTCTTTGATTTGCCTGCCGAAATGCCAGATTAGCTCGCAGCCGGAAATCTCCCTAACGCCTTTTTTGTACAACTCTTCCAAAACAGGCTGCATTTTTTCCTCAAGAATAGTCCCATAGCATTCGTTTGGGATGAAAATGTTTCCAAGGCGGTTGACGCCCTTCTTGTGCAACACGGCATCGTCCATCATGAAGTCGCCGTGATAGTAATCCCTGTAGACTCGGGCCAAGTCATGGTCTAAAGTCCCGCAGGTGGTTATGAACACATGAAACAACCCTCTCTTCGCAAGCTCCTTGAAGACACCCCTCACGCCAGTGGAAACCAACGCCGCTGGAAAGCTCAAGAAGTTCAAACTTTCCTCGTCCTGAAGCATTTCTGCCAGTATGTCAACGCCCACAGCCAGCTTTTTGGCTGTGAAACCGCCAGCCCTGCGGAATTGCCCGACAAGCTGGCTCACATCAAAACCCTCACTCAAGTCAATATCCTCAACCTTGACTCCGGAAAACCTAGCCATAACTCAAAAGAACTAGGAAACAAAAGATAAAAGAAAAAAGAGATAAAGGCCTCCGGAGACCGGAGGCCAATACAGAACACTATTCACGCGTGCGCGTTCTCGCGCAGCCAAGCTATCAAAGCATTTCCAGCTGCGACCGTATTCTTGGCGTCGTAACCAGCAACAATCAACTTGCTGCCGTCTTTCCTGACTATATACTGGTCGTCAGCCTCCTCAAGCTCGGCCGCATTGGTGGTGCTCAAACTGTTGACAGCTGGACCGCCGACAATAATCAAGTTCTTGCTCAAGTCAGCTTCAACATCCGAGACAACCAAACCGCCGTTCACGTCGCTGGGAGTTATCTCATTGACAGTCTCGCTCACTTCAGCAGCGCTTACCGCAAACTCCTTGACGGTATACGTGCAGCAACCAACCGTTTGTTCTTTACCTTCGTCATCCTTTGTGATGACAGCCTCAAGCATTATTTCATCCTCGCTTGTTCCAATAAAGGCAGTGGCCTTAACTTCCTCCACAGGATGGCAAACCTGGAACGAATTCACCTGCGTGTTCGAGCCATAATCGAGGGTTACTTCAGTGCCCCCGTCAGGCAGTACCAGCAAGGTGTCGTCTTCGTCGTCCAATTTGGCGCTGATGTTGGCGGTTGGAACGCCAGCAGTGTTGCTCCACCTGTCAGTGGATACCGCGCCCTCCTTGTACTTGGCAGTAGAGGAAGAACTGCTGTTATAGCTCCTGTCGTAAAGGTCTACCACAGCATACTCCCCCTGCTCGTTAGACAACACAATCAAGCGGTCGTTTGAGTTGCCGTCCTTGTTCATGTCAAAGGTGCCGTTTTCGTTGACAATCCGCATCGTCAAAGTGTTGCCCGAGTCGTCAAACTTGCTGAAAGCTCCGAAGGTTCCGCCATCCAAACCAGCCGCCTCAGCTCCAAACGAAAGCGTGTCCTCAATCCACCATGCGTCGATGCCCTCTATAGTCCCATAGAAGACTGTTGTGTCATTAATGTTGGTGTCAACCTCAACCAACTCGGTTTCATCGTTTTCAGCAGCCTCCTCAAACGAATAAGTGCTTGAGTTGAAGGACAAGCCAGAACCATAGTAAGCCGGAATCCTGTAGGTGGTCTTACCGCCATTCAACACATCCCTCAAAACAACCTTCATGGTGTTGTTTGTGGTCTGCTGGTCCTGCTCATAGGAGTCGTATTCATACAAGTTTCCTCCAAGTATGAACATCTCCCCAGTCTCAAAAGGACCGTTATCCATCCTAACGCCGTCATATCTCTGGCCGTCGTCGCCTGTGAAGCTCAGCAAACCAACGAAGTTTTCAACCTTCTCTATCTGGATGTTTCCTTCGCCTGCGCCTGAGCATGGGACAACATTGTAGTCCGAAGTCTTCCGGTAGCCGTCGAATGTCAGGATGAACGTTGACGGGAACGCTAGGGACTCTCCTTCAGCAAGGTTTACGCTGTGCCTGTACTGTATAGTCAGGTTGTCGAGACATTTACCGGTTACACTAGAGTATTCGGTTATGTCGTCGCTTGCATTAGCGTTTATCACGCCGAAGCTGACTTTCCAGTACTTTTTGACCTCGCCGCCAAGCTCAATGTCCTTGCCCTGCTCCAACAAAACATCGCTCTCCCTATCATAAGCGATGACTGTGGCAGTGGAAGTGGTGTCAGCCTCCTCAGCATACTCGCCAGCAACCTCAATGGAGTCTACAACACCATTAGCCAGCTTGCTAAGCTGAGTCTGCACAACCGTGCCATCAGGCTTCTCAACATCCAGCAAAATACCAGCAACCTGGAACTCAGCGCTGTAAATCAAGTGGTCAATCTTGAACTTGTATCCAAGATACTCACTCGTATAACCTTCGCTGGTGACATCATCCAAGACCTTACCCTTAGACAGGTAAATCTTGTCATAACCCTTAACGTTCTTAACGTAGTATTCTTCGCCAAACAAGAGCATCTTACCACGCCACTCAAAATCAACAGTCTCGTCACCTTTTTCGAGTTTTTCCATTGGAATACACTGAGTGTCAACTCGGTACTCTAATGCCCTGCTTGGAATCTTAAGGGTTAGTGCTTCAGCATCCTTGCTGTTTATTCCGTCTTCAAACCACTTTAGCTTAGGCCAGTCAACCCAAATGGTCTCGGCCATCTCGTGCTCTGGGTTCTCCAGCTGCTCCAAACAAAGGGTTTCACAGAACAGACAGTGGATGTTGTTGTATGTGGCTTCCTTCAGTATGCCTGCATCAGTCCTCTGTGTTTCGCAGGACAGACTGTAGGTCACAAACTCACCCTTCTCATAGAGGGTTGGGTCTCCGTATGTCCAGTTCAAACCTTCGTTGTCCTTGTAGAAGGATGAAGGCTCGCTTCCTGATCTGGCGTTGGTTGTAGTGTCAAACGCAATCAAGGGTACACTGCCGTATATGGCTGAGGACCCGTGGTCGGCTTGCTCGTACTTACCGGACGCTCCTCTTGCAGATACTCCCAGCACTACTTTACCTTGGGCTGTTGGGTCCAAGGACAAGGTAGTCTGCTTGGTGGAGTAAGCTAGGTTTCCGATGACTGCAGCGATACTTCCTGCAGCCACGCTGTCTGGCGCAAGTCCGTTCTGGCCTACGACGATTTGAACTATTGGGTTATAGTTCGCATCGTAGAAGAACCCCTTGCTTAGGCCAGTGGCGTCTAATCCGGCACTGACCGCACTGCTCAAGGCTGCCCCTAGCATTACAGCCCCTGCAGCTATTGTTCCTATTTTTCTTAGGGTTTTCATTTGCTTTCCTCCTTTTTGTTTTTATTGGGATAACCTTTGATTTGAAAGGTTATCTTGTTTTTGGGTTTAATGCGTAGCATTAGCTAGGCATTTATCCCGAGCTATATATTACGTGGGGCTTTATTTATATCTTTTGGTGAACATTTCGATATGTAGAGCCAATATTGTATATAAAACGTCCAAAAATGGCGATTTTTCATTTTAAAGGTTCGTGACAACTTATTTTAGTCTAAAATCCACTTTTTAAGCCTTATCCAATTTACGCGACCTTCACGGCGGCATTCTACTATATTCCGCCTTTCCAGTCTCTTTAATATTTCAGAAAGGGATGATTTAGGTATCCTAGTGGTCTTATATATGAAAGCCTGGGTAACATCCTCAGGACCCCGCTCACGAATAAAAGAAACAATATTCTTCTCCTCATCATCCAAAACATTAAAAACAGTTGACTTAATAGTAGGAGTGTTTGACGCGGTTTTGAATTCAAACTCTATGCCTCCAACACTGCCAGCCTTCTTGGCATCTCCACCCTCCACATTCGATTCAACAGTAGAAACCTCTTCCTTTTCCATCTCCAGCCTTCCAACAACCTTGGAAGAAGCCCTTTTCTTTAGAAGATAGTAGACTAAAACAATCAAAACCAGAAGCGCAATCAAGGTAAGTATTGAAACAAACAGCATAGTCATGTCCCTTTCCACTTCCACAGGAGGGATTACTGGACCACCAGCATATTCATAATCACAGGTGAAGTTGAACGACTCTTCCTGCGGATAAAGCCAAAGCGAATCGCGGTCGACGCTGAAGAGCACGTCTCTCGGCTTTAGGGAGATTATTGTGGAATTCTTTGGGAAGTATATCTTTATTATAGTCTTCCTGGAAGTTGTCTTTGTCGCAAACGAAATAGACCATATGCTGCCGTTTTTGGAGGTCAGATGCTGGGTTTCATATTCCATTAAAACATTCCTCATGCGAACCTCCAGAGGCAAATCTTCAAGATTCAAGTCGATTGCCATGCCTCCGTTTGCTATCCTGCTGTCATAGGGAACGCTAACGCCTGCTGAATGGACTTTCATGTTGCCGTATGTCGGCACAATAAAGCTGGCTGTCTTCTCGCTTCCCGAAATTGTGAAGTCCTCGCTAACGTAAACCAAGCCTGACCCGCTTATGTTCAGCTTTATTTCGCCTATTATCTGGGCGCCTGCCTGGCTGACCTGTGTTAATACTGTAAAAACGACCAGCAGGATTAGGAATCTTGGGTTCATTTCAAAGATATTTGGTTTAACTGGTTTAAAAAACCGCTCATTTCTTCTTGGATTCGCCAAGCATTTTTTGGTATAAGGCAACTCTTTCTTCGTCTTTTAGCATTGAAAAGATGTTGGCGAAATATGTGGCTACGAAATTGCTTATGTCTCCGACGATGGCGTGCATTTCATCGGATTTTAAAGTAATTTCTTCTGGGCTTAGGATTTCTATTGCGCTTGGGCCGTAACGCATCACGACGTTCAGGAATGCGTGGAAGTCTCTTGCAACAGACTTGATTTCTATGACGCCGGAGTAGTATTCCTGGCCTTCTTCTTTCACCAGGTCGAACATTTTTACTTCCAGGACATGGAAGTCTGGCTCATGGACCATACGGTCTAAGACCGTGTTTTCCAAGGCTTTTTTGGCCGCCTTCAGGTCGTTTCCCTGCACCTCAAGGTAGATTCTGGATAGTATGCCGCCTTCCCTAAGTTTTTCATCTAAATCCAGGTCTTCGTTGAAGGTCTTTTCCAGTATTGGTTTGTCCGCCATTTTTTGGGATATTAACATTGAAGTTTAATTAATAAAAGCGCGTCTAAGGTGGGTTAGAATGAAGCTGTTGTTTGATATTGGCTTGAGGAGGTTTGACGAATCTAGTCTGGATGAAGAAGATGCCAGAAGGCTTTTGGAATTGTTTTTAGAGTCTCTTGGGGTTACTTCGGATGTTGCCAGGGATTTGTTTGAGGTTTTGCTTGTCTCCAGGGCGGGGGATACTGCTTTGACTGCCAGGCAGATTAGGGACTCGATAATAGGCCTTCGGAAAGCCAGGAAGGTTGAGGATGCTGAAAAAGGACTTACAGCCAGGAACATTCAGATTTGGCTTAAGTATTTCAAGGGCATTAGGCTGGTGGACAAGCTTGGCGATAGGTATCATTTCAAGGGCAACAAGAGGCCGAGCAGGGTTTTTGCAGAGGACACGAAGCCGGTTGTTGAGGAGTCTGTCAAGTATGTGGAGAGGGTTTTGAAGAAGGTTGAGGAAGCGTATAGGATTAAGTAAAATGGATTGTTCTCGCTGCGGCAGGAACGCAATCTTGGAATTGAAGTATTTCAAAGAGCGTTTGTGCGCCCGCTGCTTCACGGATTTGTTTGAAAGGAGGGTTAAGAAGGTTATCAGGGCTGGCAGACTGCTTGGTAAGAGTGATGTGATTGTGGTTGGTCTTTCAGGCTGCAGGGATTCTGCGGTTTTGCTTCACATTTTCAAGAAAATTTTCTTTAAAGCCCCTAAGTCCAGGCTGGTTGCGGTGACTTTGGATGACAATCTTGCTGGCAGGGTTGCTTTCACAAAGGATTACTGCAGGAAATTTGGCGTTGAACACCACGTCTATAAGGCTGGAAGGGACTTGTGGAAGACTTTAGGGGAGAAAGCTAGGGTGCTTAAGGCAGATAAAATCGCGTTGGGAGTTAATCTGGATGATGAAGTGGAAAACGCCCTTTTTAGTATATTCAGCGGAGAGAAACCAGAAGACAGCAAGCCTAAAGTCATAAAGCCATTGAGAGAGTGCTTGGGTGAAGAGATAGGAAAGTATGCCAAGCTGAACAAGATAAATTTCATTAAAGCAGGAAAGAAAAAAAGTGAATTCAGGAAGAGTATTGCAGGCATGCTGGATGAAATAGAGTTAAAGCAGCCTGGATGCAAATTCAAGCTGCTGAAAAGCGTTGACAAATATATAGAAGCGTTAGACTAGTTCTTCCAAAACTTTTTCAGCGGTCTTTTCTCCGATGAGGCTTTTAAGCTTTTCCAAACCAGCTTCCTTCAAGTCTTTGGGAGTTTTTACTCCTGAACTATAGAGTTTTCTCGCTCTGACGCGTCCTATGTTCCTTATTCCAACTAGAGGTATCAGTTCTTCTTTTATGCCGTGTTTAACTCTCAAGTTTATTTTGTCTAGGAGAAGGCTGGTTTTCTTCAATTTGATTAGTCTTGCGATTTCAGTGCCTGCGTAAGCCAGCCATTCCAGGTTCTGCAGTTTTTGGTTTAGTATTCCAGGAGGGATGTCATAGTTCTCTAAGATGTCCTGCTCGTTTTTTTCGTTAATCCAGTCTTCAAACATTCTCGCTGTCTTAAAGCGGTTTAGAAACTCGAAGTCCAAGTCAAAGCCGTCCAAGTCTCTCAAAAGACTGGAGCTTATTTCATAGGCTTCGCCCCAGATGGCCGACTCGTGCTCTCTTTTAACGCGCAGGTGAGGCCGCATTTCAGCCGCATCACAGAGGACTTCCATCAAGGCCAGTGTTTTTGTTTTGCCCTCCCTTTCGGCTTTGGAGAAGTATTCTATGTAAGTTCTCGCTGTCAGCGGGTCGATGTAGAGCTCTGAAACCCGCCTTCCCAGGGGAGTCGCCAGGAGGAATCTGTCTTTTTTCTCAATGAACTTCCATTCATCAAGTTCTTTCACAATTTCTTCCAACTGTCTTTCAAACTCTTTTTCAACTCCGTATTGGAATCCGTAGAA
>VGJA01000027.1 GCA_016867655.1 Candidatus Altarchaeales archaeon
AGTCGGGAGACAAGGATATTGGAAAAGCTGTTTTAGCTTCTCTTGCAGAAGTCAGGGTTTTAAGCAAAAGCGGAGTGGCTGTGACTGAGGGTTTGGAGGTTAGTTTGATTGAATGCCTTTCTTCCCAGATGTCAAGCCAGGATTCCTTGAAGAAGCTTTCTTTGAATATGGTTAAAGCTTTGGGCGGCGAGAAGAGGGCGTTTGCCCAGCATCACGAAGGAGAAAGCCATTACAGAGGAGGCGAGTTCACTGCAATAGCTGAAGTCACTTCTAAAGTCAAGGATCCTGTGTTCAGAGCCGAGGTTGCAGGGAATGTTGGGGTTGCAGCAGCCAGGTCTTTGGATTACTCTGCCGCAGCCGGAAAAAGGGCTGTATCCCAGCTTCTGTTGTCTGGAAGAGAGGATTCCGAGCTTCCGAATTTTTCTGACGAAGCTTTGCTGCATTTCGCAAGATTAGGCTCTTTGAACTTGACTTATCCTGACAGAAGGGTTATCAACGCTGGCGCAAGGTCTGCTGGAATAGCTCTTTCAGTTTTGAGGGACGTTGATTTGTTCAGGAAGGAGGTTGAACTTTTGGCTGGACCGAGGGTTGAGAATGAAAGCGAGAACGATGTTAGAGGGAATGGAAATCATCCGATGGATTTGACTAGAGAGGGTGTTGTGATTGCCTTAGCTTCTGCTGGAACTCACGCGAAGTCTGACGTGAAGAAGGCTTTTGTCTTGAGCAAGATTGTTGAGTTTTTGGACGACCCTTGCCTGGAAGTCAGGACTGCTGCCGCCACTGGAATGCTGAGCGTTTTCCAGGATTTGAGGGAGGGTCAAGCAGCTGAAAGCCTGGTTGACAGTGTGAGCGCTTTCAGACAGCATCCTGTTGAAGACGTGAGGAAGATTGCTGAACAAGTGCTTAAGGGAATGTCTTCCCACTTGAGGGGTTTTGCTGAAAAGAGGCTGAAGAAGACTGCTGACGTTCCGGAGTGGGTTGACAGAAGTTCTTTAGTTCCGAATTGGATGCTTTCTGCTGCGGGGAGGATTGATTCCATAACTGCTTCAGCGCCTGTGGTTTCTGAGGAGAGCAGGTTTTATTTTTTGGAGAGGATGCTTAAGCGTCTTGGAGGCGCTGCTGAAGATTTCGAGCCCAGAGACCCTCGCCATGTGACTGAGGACATGCTTTGCATTAAGAGGAGTGAGTATGCAGACCAGGCTTATGAAAGGACTTCCGTGAGCAGTATAACTCACACTCCTTTGATTGGCATTGATATTCCTGAAAAAGTGATGCGCAAGAGGCATCATGGAGTTCCAACCCGTTCTTGGGTTGATGAAACGGTGAAGGCTCTTGAAAGTCCTGAGCATGTGAAGGCGGCTTTTCTTTCTCTTGCAAGAGTTTGCTCGCAACTGTCTTATCATCCAGAGAGTTTAAAGAAGACTTTGAATGAGGCCTATAAGCGTGTTCCAGAGGAGGAGAGGGGCTCTGCTGTCAGGGAAGTTTCTAAGATGGGTGAGAAGGGAGTGTATATGGCTGCGAGATTCATCGGCTATGGAGGCAGCGACAGTCTTAGATTGGAGTTGATGGACAGTCTCATTGAAGCAGGCAGGAAGGGAGTCGCCAGATATGAGTATTACGATACTCTCATGGAGTTAGGCAAGGCGATGAGTGAAGATGAAGGCAGGGGTGCCGCAGCGTTGAAGATTATTGACGCGCACTCCAGGAATCCTGAAGAAAAAAGAGGGGGTTGGGAGGTCAACGAAGTTTGCATGAATTTGCATGATCCTCAGTTAAGGTTGAATGTTGTTGGCGCTTTGATGAGGCATCTGGACCCTAGGCACGCTCCGAGGGATATTGACATTTTGCATGGAGCTGGAAGGCTTTTGGAGGATATGCACCGTCAGAAGGCTGTTGTAAATCCTGAATTACTGCAGACTGCTTTAAACTATTGCTCTCACCCTGACAAGATTGTGAGAGAGCAGGCTAGAGTGGTTTACGAATATCTGACGCATATGAACAAGACTCCAGAAAACTGGGATGCCTTGAAGGCTATCACCAGTTTGCTCCAGCATCCTGTCGCTGAAGTAAGAGATGAAGCTGAACAGACGCTTAAATGGGAGAAAACTGCAAGGCAGCTTGCAGGAAAGAGAGGGAGTAAATTTGATGCTAAAACTTTCATTGCAGAGAGGAAGAAGGCTCCTGAAATGAGTGATGAAGAAAAGCTTAAATTTTTGAGAAGGATTGTTGCAGACTATTTGAGCGACAATAGTCTTCCGGGAGTTGTGGATTTTTTGGTTTCTGTTGGAAAAACCATGGAGTCTGACGATGCTAAAAGGCAGGTGGTTGCAATGCTGGACAATAATCCCGCGTTCAACACCAAGAACCGCGTGGATAGACACGAAAGTGTTGGTGTTATAGGGCGCACGAGTGCTGATGTTGAGTCTCAGGATGCCAGAGTGGCGTTAATGCTTTCACTGAAGGATGAGGATGCCAGACTGGATTATTTGCTGGGCCTGCTTCCTAAGGATAAAGCTGATGAAAGAAAAAGAGAATTAATCAACTCTTACTTTCTGGGTTGGGCTAAGGATTATGCTGAAAGCTTCAGCGGAGACGCGGCCGGGGATGAAAGAAAGAAGAGACTGCTTGCAGGAGTGGAGGGAAGCGACTTGTTTGGAAACAGAGGCTATGAAGCAAGCGGCTTGAGGATGAACGTCATTTCTTCATTCAGCAACCCTCAATTAAGGATTGACGGCTGCTGCCAGGTGATGGCTCAGGAATGGCGTGACGCAGAACCTTCAGTAGAATGGGCTTGCGGAATTGCGAGAAGGCTGCCTGAAAATCAGGAAGGCGATTTAGGAAAAAAGAGGATAATGCAATCCATGCTGGCGCAGCAATACTTCAAGGAAAGGCGTTTCGAATGGCAGGCGATAGGCTTAATAACTTCATGCTCAAATGAAGACGCCATGCTAGACTGCTTTGAAACGATTGTTTCAAGCCCGGTAAGGCCTGACGCAAGATGGATTGCCTCAAACGCCGTATCACTGGCCAGGCAATTGAAAGCGCCTGACTCAGACTCCAGAAGAGCTAAAATAATTGGAATGCTTGACAGGCTTAACGCCCAGGGTGATGAAGCCAAAGCGGTTGCTCAAAGCAAAATAGGGATTCTAGGAAATCTGGCAGACCATGATGAAAGGATGAGACAGTTCGGGCAGTTGGTAAAGGGCGCTAACGCAGGAAACGCCCGCGAGATTTTGAATTACGCAAGAACTTTTGCAGAAGGATTTGACGATAAAAGGTTGAGAGGACTGCTGTCAACATTGGATGCAACACCTGCATTCCAGACTGCTGAAATTGCCGAAGACTCTGCAAGAACAAGAATCGGTCTGGTTGGAAGGCTTTCAACTCCTGAAGAAAGATTCAGTCAGATGACGGTGATGATAGCTAACGCTTCAGAAGTGAATGCAAGAGTGGTTTTAGACTGGGTTGTGGAGGAGGCTGGAAAAAAACTTCAGAATCCTGAAAGAAGAAGAGTTTTAACTGCTTTAGAGGAATCTCCAGGATTGAAGGCGAAACCAGTGGCAGAGAAGGTGATGGCAGCCAGGACTGGAATATTGAACATGCTTCCCATTGAAGAAGTGATGCAGCAGGCAACTTCCTTGATGGCGGGATGGAATGAGGATAACAATGAAGCAATGCTAGGATGGGCTCACAATACGACAATGGTTTTGGGAGAACTGCAGAAAGCAGGGCAGACAGAGCAGGGACAGCAGGCTATATGGGACGCCAAGCCTGAAATAACCGCGCACTACAGGACGATACTGGCTGGAATGGAATCCGCTTCAATCCCTGCTCCAGTAAGAGACGACAAAGGCTTCGTATTGCTGAGAGAACGCGCGATAGAACACCTTCCTCCAGAAGAAAGACTGAAGAAGACGATGGAACTGGTCAGAGAAGCTAACCCGCACACAGCAGGCGAGATATTGCCTTGGGCTTCAAACTATGTTGCCACACTGCCTGAACAACAGAGAGCTGTGTTTGAAAGGACTATTGCAGAAACCGCAGAGCTTCAGAAGCCTGAAGTCATCGCAGCGTCAACGCAAGCCAGGATTCAAATGCTGAAAATGCAGCCAATGGAAAGGCAGTTCACAGAATGCCTGGCTCTATTGGAAAAGGCGAGTGAATTCAACGGAGACTTGGTGTTGGACTACGCATTGACTGTGTCAGCCAATTTGGACGACCCGGACGACGTGAAGAAATACAGGATTCTTGACACTTCAATCAAAAACCAGACTTTCAGATTAGATGAAAACTGGAAGAGAAAATCAGACCGTTTTAGAAACCAGATTTTGATGACATTCAACAACAAAGAAAGGCAGGCTCAAGTCATGGAAGGGATTTTAGACCCTGAAAAAATGAGCGTTGAAGGAATCTGGACTGTTGCAAGGATAGCGAGAAGAATAGAGGACCCTGAGAAAAGAGGCGGGATAGCCAGAAAGCTGGAGGAATTCCTTGCTACAGGAAATATGAGGGAAGAATTGTTTGAAAACATGCTGCACGCTTTAGCTCAAATCGGCCCCATAAACCCCCAGCTGGCAAGAGAGATAACGCAGCATTACGGCTACCGGACAGGAAATTGGATGAGAGTCCACAGGTATGCGGCATTGCACGCAGGACTGGCAGACGTTGTGCAGGGAACACTGCCTTGCAGAGTGTTATTGGACCGAACAGGAGCTGTGATAGACGGCATTGAAGGATTTGAATTCTTCAATGAAAAAGCTTACAAGGATGCAGTCAGAGCCGGAGTCATACTGGACAGCCAGGAGCATGACAGATGGCCTGTCAAAGACCCATTATGGAGTGACGACGCTCAAGGAGTTCACGGAAGAAACGTTTTCAACGAAACAATGCCTGTCGCTGGAAGACCTGAAACCTACGCCTTCAACTTCAAAGCCTCTGGAACTTACGCCGGCAGAGGAGGCACAGCATACATGTGGACAGACGAAAACTATGACGTGCGCCGCTTCTGGGGCGGCGACTGGAGAAATCTCGTGGGAATGCAAATACTACAAGCTTTGGAATTAAGGGAAACTTACATGAAACACCATACTACCGACCCTTTAATCCAGGAGGCTGAAGCAAAGTACGGAGTCAGAGAAGACATATTCTACGAGCCTGTTGCAGCAGCCAAACCTGTTGAAATACCGATAGTTGAAACTGCTGTCGGGCGTGGAAGAAGCATGAAAGAAAAAGGCGCAGTGACTTTTGTAGAACAAGGTAAAGGAATGAGCATGGCAGGAGTCCAGGAGAGAGCAGCCAAACTGCACAGAATGCTCTGTTACAGAGATCCGATGCCTGAAAGAAACGGAGAGCTTACAGGCATAACCGAATCGCTCCGCGGCTGGGAGAAAGCCTTCCACTACTACGGCTACATTCTGGAAGAAAATCCTGGAGAAAGACCTGCTGTAAGAAGAATCTCAGACGGAACCTTGGTTGAATACAGGCAAGCCGCACAACAAGTTTTGTTCGGAGCTGCAGCCAGATACGCAGTCATAAACCGCATAGTCCACCACCACAGGAAAGGAGCGTTGTCAACAAACCACGGCACAGTCTATCAAAGCGACGGACACAACGTGAACCCGCTGAGTGCAAAAGACTATGACGTCATATGGTTTGACGAACACTACGAACAATTCGTAAAAGCCAGAAGCCTGAGGGATTACGGCAGCAAGGAAGCTACTGTAAGAACCTATCAAGACATAGACAGACAGCAAGCATACCAGGAGATACTAAATATGGCTGTAAGACTAGACCTAAAAGACGACGGCAAGCAAGCGGCAGACATATACTACCACATTTACGGATAAAGGTGAAATAAAAACAAGGAAAATTCAGTAGTATCCTTCTTTTCCTGTGATGTTTATGCCTGCTTGTCTGTAGCATTTTTCTTTTTGGTAGCGGTCTTGCACTCCCCTGCAGAATTTGGGGTCGTCGCCTGAGAAGGCTGCGTTGTAGAAGCAGGTGTCTTTTTCAGCCTGGGTTTCAAGCTGCATGCACATGTAGGTGTCTTTGTTTTCCACCGCAAGCTTTCTGTAGCAGTCTATCCTCCGTTCAGCATTCCTTATCAGACTGCATTCATCAGGATTGTTGGAGTTCAAAGCCGCATACCGGTGGCATGCGTCTGCCTGTTCTTCGGTTTGCTGGCTTTCGCAGGGGTTTGTTTTGTTGCCCGTGAAAAAGTTTTTCACTCCATCCCAGCCCGACTCCAGGTCGCTTTTGATGTTGTTGACTTTGTCTCCTGCAATCTGGCCGATGCACGCAGCCTTCAAATAGTCTTCCCCAATGTCCACGCAGGCTCCGAAGGTGGTGGTGTTTTCCGCGAAATCGTAGAAACAATAGTCTCTAGTGGAACTGTCGCTTTTGATGTTCTTGCAGACGTTGCTGTCCTGCAGGCCAAGGGAAACCTGCCGGTAACAGTCATTCTTCTCGTAATCGTAGGTGAAGTTCTCGCACAAGCCCGGGTTTTTGGTTGCAATAGCCTGCTGAGCCCTCTTGTTGACTTCAGGGTTAGGCGGAGACTCGCAGCAGCCCAAGATGAAAGCAGTTATGAGGCAAAGCAGGATAATGTGGATGAATTTCATGTTATATAGTAATTAAAATGCTGGATAAAAAGCCTACAATTCCTCGTGCTGTCTGGAGGAGGTCACCAGCTCTAAGACAAAAACGCTGTCTTGCATTGAAAGAGTCTCCATCAAAACCACGTGCTTGCTGGGCACGCAATAGTTGAGATACAGCTGGTATTCACCTTCCCTGCGTTCCGAATGCCCTATGGAAAGCAGGCTGTTGTTGGCTTGCATTACATTTCCATTGAAGCCAAAGATTTTGAACAAGAGGGTTTCCTTCTGCTCCAGGGGAGTGGGATTACAACCCATTCTCTCATTCCTCCTGCTTGGAGGAGTGCCAGACACAGGATACAATTCCGGAATGGAAACCGTTTTGGTGTTGTAGCCCCACACAATCTTGTGCTGCCTTAGGGGATGAAAGTTGGTCTGCACGAAAAAAATGCTTTCAGAATTCAATTCCTTCCGGGCGAGAAAAGAGATGGAAGAGTTGATGTCATAAGACTTTCTTACTGCATTCAAAAGGGCAAGGGAGTATTCAACCGGATTGTCGCTGAAATCCATCTGGCTTAAGGTTAGGGTGAGGGATGTGAACAATACTATGAAGACAAGCATGCATGCAATAAGCCTTAATACACTCTGCCTTCTGTCCAGCAGGCTGAATGAAACCCAGGCAACCAGCAACAATCCAAGAGAGGCGTATATGTTTCCGTCTGAAACCATGGAGTTGAAGACATTTGAGATTACATAATATGTAAAGCTTCTGCTGAACCATGCTGTCAAAAATGCCTGCATGCAAAACTGCAGTAATGCAAAAAATGCTATGAATCCAAGTAGTCTGGCTGTCTTACAGGCAAAAGAATCCTCCTTTCTGAATGCAAACAGGAATGTAAAAACAGCCAATGGAATGGTCAGCTGTGTGTTCAGCAAACCGCCGTCAACAATGTTCTTCAATACTGTGAACAGGCCTATTGCAAAAATAAAAAACAGGCTAACGCTGTAATTCAGCCTGACTGCGAGGTTTGGAACAATCTTGTAGAGCAGGTAAAGCAGGCAAAAAAGCATTAAGGTAAACGGAATGTAGACGTAAAACGGAATGTAGGCCATAATCGGGTATCCAAAGTCGAGGGTGTAGGAAAACTGTGGAAAGAATTCAAGCGGCCAGCCGATTATTGGCTTGGAGGCGTGTATGTGGCCTATCAAGTTTGATGAGATAAAGCCGTCTCTGACAACGTAAAAACGGTAGAAGCCGTCCACTCCAGACACCAAAACCAAGTATATAAAAGACAGAATGCCTGCAGTAAACAATACCGCCAACAGCATCCAGATTCTTCTCGCAGTCTGGCAATAATCCAATTCATTTGGCTTGTGGTAATACAACAATGCAAGCAGGCATGCAAAAACCGGGAAAGCCAGAATCTTTATGTCTGAAAGCCCGATGGCGAAAATGTCAACAAAAACTCGGACATTAAACGGAAACAAAAGCATGCAGGCTAAAAGCACGGCCAAGACCGCAAACACGCAATTCCTTTTATGTCCAATTATCATTTTCATTTAATAATGCAAGCAAGCAATCTTCAAACCCGCAAGCAAGCAATTCCCAGTCAAGCCTGCAAGCCTGCCCCGCAGACGAGGCAAGCAACTTCTCTCATCCTCACTTATCATCTTCCTACAAACCTGCAAGCAAACCCTCTCACCACCACTTACCATTTTCCTGCCATTCATCCTTTTCATATTTTCTTATAATACATTAAACCAATACATCTATATGCTTTTGACCGAAGACCAGTGGGCCAAATTTGGAAAAACCATGATGCTCTTCTCTGGGGTAATACTAATCCTCTTCCCATTGTATTCAAAACAAGACGCCATACACACTTTCATGAAACTCTGGGTGATGCTCTATGGACTGGCCTGCATACTCATATACCTTGCTTCAAGAAGCCGTTAAGCTATACTGGCCGGCAGTAACATACAACCTGCTGGTGTACTACACCTGGCTCTGGAACTACAAATCCAACATACCCTTGGACTTCAACATCAAAGTAAAAGGAGTCAGGCTGATAGGCGACTCCAGAGGCGCAGCAGGACTGATACTGTCAGTAATCATCGGAGTATTCGGAGCCGCAATCACAGGAAGCTACCTTCCTTTTTACGCAGCAGTAGGCGCTGAAACAGGAACAATAACGGAAAGCTTCATAAAAAGAAGGCTAGGTTTTAAAAGAGGCCAGCACCTCATATTCCTAGACGAATGGGACTCGATACTCGGCGCGACAATATTCCTGATGCTAGCGACAACAGTAAGAACTGACGTCTTCATTTTCACATTGGTAGCAACGTTCATAGGACACAATTTGTTCAACAAACTGATAAGACCAAAGATGGGGGAATGAAGCATAAACTATCCCCTAGAGGAGAAACATCAACTATTTCTTAGAACTTATCTTTCCCAAACTTTCCAAGGCCTGCCGTGCAACCTTCGGGTCTTTCGCAAGCTTCCGCAAGTCTTCTTCAAAAATCGTGCCAGCACGCCACATGTTGGAGATGATTTTCTCGCGCAAAGTATGATTTTCACTAGGGTCTAAAGCGCGTTCGGCCAACGCTTTGATCACACCCATTAATGTCGTATAAGGCGTGTCCATGTGCTGCACTATGACTTCAAGCATGGATTCAGCAGCAGCAATCCTGTGGATTTCCCTCCCCCCTCTGTCATTCAGTATGTCAGTCAGAGTGTTCATAGTTCTTCCCGCTGAAATCTTGCCCAAAGCCTCGATAGCCCTAAACCTCATCGCATCAGCATAGCTTTTATCCTCCTTAGACTCAAGTTTCGCTGTCCCGGCAGCTATCGGCTCGACTAAGGGAACAAAAGCGTCCTTCATGTGCTGGACCAAAGCCCCGTTTTTAGTCTTCCAGACTCTTTCAGCAAAGTCTGTCGCATACTCCAACGCCCTGACGCGGACTGCCGGAGTAGACTGCTTAAGAATGCTCTCAAAGAAGACTAATGTCCTGGGCGAAGTAATGTGAGCAGCAACGTCAAGACACTTCACTGCAACGTCAATATTCCCACCACCATCAAGACCACTCCAAATCGACGCATCGCTGACAGTTTTCTCAAGCACTGGAAAGACATGTGTAAGAACGTCAGCCTGCTGCCCTAGATCTC
>VGJA01000028.1 GCA_016867655.1 Candidatus Altarchaeales archaeon
CCAGGTTTAGATATGGGAGTCTATTAAATTATGCTAGAGACATGTTTTTATATAACACCTGCAATACAATAACACAATATTACGATAGAGGTGAGGAAACATGAACATACTTGGAAAAGACATGAAGGAATACATTAGCGCTATGAAAATACCTGTTGTGGTGAACATAGCAGTCTCAATCATTGGAGTTATCCTGGCTGTGCTTGCCGCAGTGATTACTGTCGCATCAGCGCCCATAGGAGCGTGCATCGGAGTCATTACAGGCATCGGCTATTTGATAATCAGCGTCATAATTGGAATCGCCTCAGCCCTTTATATCGGATATCTGATGGCAAAGAAGAAAAGCAGCACATTAATACAAGCAGCTGTCGCCGGAGCAATCTTTGGCATCATCATAGGAGTTGTTGGGGGGGTATTGAATATCATAGGCTCGGTGGTGAACATAGCCCTTTCAGTAGGAACCCTAGGCGGCAACATAATTGTTGCATTGATAGCACTAATAGTGGGGCCGATAATATCCTTGATTATAGGTGCCATATGCGGCGCCATAGGAGGCGCAGTAGGAGGAGCCAAATAGAGGCAGAACAAAGAGGGAAGCCCTAAACACTTCCCCACCCTATTTTTTTATGTTAAAGACAATATGTTAGCTAGAGTATACTCTAATTGAGGTGAAAAATATGGCTGGAAAAGATGATAATGTGGTGGCGGCACTTTCGTACCTTCTTGCCCCGCTTACAAGCGTTGTGATCTATTTGATGTATAAGGAGAAGGGCAAGAAGCTTGTCTTGTTCCACGCAATGCAGTCCATGATATTCGGCGTCATGGTGGTAATACTGATGATACCAGTATGCATTCTGACTTTCCTATTGTCGCTGACTGGAATAGGATGCATCATAAGCCTGATTATACTTGTGGTGATAGGAGTAGTTGGACTGGCCGTGATGTTGTTCCTTATGTACAAGGCATACAGCGGCGAGAAGTTTAAGATACCTATTATAGGGGACATGGCAGAGAAACACACAGGATAATTTATGAAGGCGAGTTATCAGCCCGCCAGCCCCTTTTTTATTTAGGTGATTAGGTATTTTTCGTACCAAATTTGGGGTATGTTACACATAATCACCTTATTTAATCAGTTCGACTGAGGCTATTTTTCCGCCTCGGTCAGCCAGGACGGTGACAATGATGTTCAAAGCCTGGTTGACAGCAAGCTCGCTCTTGCCTGTGATTTCTATAAGAAGATTGTTGGTTTCAGAGGTTACTCGGGTTAATTCTCCGTTGATTATCGGCGGGAAGGAAAGAACACTATTGTTCTTGTCCACAATAATCGGGTAAACTTCAGAGCCTTCAAGCGTGAAAGCATATTCCCTGCCTTTAGGATGCTTCCTCAGTATTTCAGCCAAATCCATCTCTGAGTTCATGTCCAAAGGCACAAAGGAGATTTCATTTGGCTTAAGGGCCTTGTAGGTGAATGGACTTTGAACTTTGTCCAAGTCGTGCACACCAATGGATACTTTAACACGATTTCTGCCATGAGTCAAATGTAATTTTTCCTGCACATTCATTATTGATATGAGAAAGACCTCTGTGATTGAGACGTTGTATACCGCTGCCGCCATGACATAAGGCCTTACGTTCTTTACTGAAGAATCGATTTTCATGACCAGTTTGCTGTCTGAAAGTTTGTAATCCAAAAAACCTTTTTCAAAGCCTAGAAAGCCCTTTAAAGCCCTAGCAAACCCTTCAACGCAGAGCATGTCCGGCCTGTTGGGGAAAACTTCCATTTCTAACATGCTGTCGTCTATTGAAACCAAGTCCACGCCGAGCATTGGAATCCTCTCTCTCAAAGAATCAACGCTGACCTTATTTCCAAGCATTCCAACCACCTCACGGGTGTTGAACTGAACAGAAGGCATATTGAGTAAATATTCTCCCAAGGGATTAATTAAAAGAATTCTGTGAGCCTGCGCTGGCACAGTATTTCAGACTTGCAGAGATATTGTTCAAGTGGATTAAAGAGCCTCGGCTTTATGTCAGCCAAAGCTTCCCCCAAAGTGTTGAACTTTTTTGGCGGGTTGCTGAAGGCCTTTCTGACGTTTTCCCTCACCTCCCACACGCCGACAGGCATTATATAACTGTCATAGATTTCTCTAAAGACAACAGCCTTGGCCTGGCGTCTCATCTCATGCAGTGCTTCAGCAACGCCAATCCTGCCTGCATAATAACCTCCACCTTCTTTGATTGCATAGTCGCTCCTGCCGCAATAGCCTTCATGCTCCTCTATGATTGTTGGCTCATTATAGCCTTGCGTCCACAACGTTTTAGGCGCCCAAGCCTCAAACTGCTCAAACTCCCAAGAACCAGGCATCAACAATATGTCAAAGTGGTTTTCAAGGTAAGTGTTGGTGTAAACCCGAAACTCGTTTAACATTGGAAACTCCCTTACTTCTTTCATCAACTGCTTGCAGATTATGTCATCTACTGCAGTGATGCTCCACCTTGTGGGAACCATCTTCCGCTTCTTCCTGAAGCCCAGAGTTCCAGCAGAAAGGATGTTAGTTAGGTAGTAAACATCATAGTCGCTTTGATACAGCTCATACATCGCCTCAGAAGCCCTTAAATCGTCTGAAACCAGGCTGTCAACCTTCCTGGGAATCTTGGGGTTGTCAACTATTTTCAAGTCTTTAAGCAAGCCTGAAGGCCCCATAGGCTGGCTGATTGAGGAGAAGGAGATTGAAATAGACGGCTTCTTTTGGAAACGAGTTTCCAAGTCCACTGGTCTGACAGATAAAGCAATCTCCTGGATTTCGTCAACAAAAGGGTTTCTCTCAAAAATGCTGTGGCCTTGTTTTGACCTCACGAGGAGGGAGCGCATCTCAATAATCTCGTCAAAGTTTTTGCCATACCACATTCCAGGGTTGTCCAAAAGCGGAGTCTTCTGCTCATCCAACGAAACCATCGGGCCGACAAAAACATTCGGATAATTCTGCCAGCCAACAAAAACACTCTGCGAAGGCCCGAAAAGCTCTTCAGAAAGCCTTGCCTTTATGGGCATCTGTATGCTCAGCTTCTGCAGCAGAGGGCAATAACTCTGGCCGCACAACAAGCGCCCACCCTTACACATCAAACACAACTTGCGAGACGTAGGCCTAGCCTCCTGCATCGCCCTCAAAATCTTACATCTCGGATTATCCCAAGTCTGATTCTTCTGAACCATGTTCCAATAGAGATAGTAAATTAACTAAATAAAATATTGGGCAGAGCAATGGAAAAATATTAAACAAAGTTGAAATACTGTATTTCTGTGTTTCCTAGAAGTCTGGCTAGGTTGTAGGAGAGGTTGTCTGCACTATACTCGCCAAGGTTGAGGCTTGCCAGCGAGCCGCCGTTCATCAAAGGCGAGAAAAGGCTTTCCGCTTCGATGCATTGTTCAAGCGTTACTTCGCTTGACTGCCTTAGCTTATATGATTCTGTGTAGTAGACGCTCTCGCCCTCGCCGTTTACCACAGCCTGGGGGTGGTTCATCAAGTCTGTCTGGGCCATTTTGCCTGAAAAAGAGTTTTCAGGGGTGGAAGCCAAAACAAAATTCAAGCCCGAGACATCTCCCAATTGTTTTACCAACAGACTCATTTTTTCGACAAACCGTAGTCCAAACTGCAGGCCAGATTTTTCAGACAATTCGTTGTCTGTGTGGGCCTTCACCACCTCGTTCAAGCCTGTGAAGCTGATTGCATGGTTCTGCCTTCTAGGGTCAAAGTATCTTTCGTTTTCATTAATTCTTTGTGAGAGGAATGAAAGCAGGCCAGAGTTCAGGTTGTTTTCCATGAGGTTGATCTTCAATAGTAGTATGTCCCTCGCCTTCTTAACCCAGAATTCAAGCAACTCGAAAAGCTGGTCATCGCTTCCATTTACTTCATAGGCCATTTGAGGAAGGTTTAAGGTAACAGCTTGCATGCAGCCGCCTCTGACAAAATTGTTTACTATGATGCCTGCGAGGTTTTCCCCTACATCTGGCATCAAATAAGCCGAGGAGTGGTAACTCAACGCCCTTGGGAGATACGCCCTATCTGCCATGAAACAAGGCGTCTTACGGCCTGAAATTAGGGGTAAAAGACGCTCCACTGGAGGTTTCTTGAGGTCTTCCTTTGACAGATGGATGTTAAGCTTTGGGAAGCTGAATGCCTTCCTCTGGCAGTCTCCGCGGGAGAGTACTTCAACAAAGGTGTAGAACAAAGCCAAAGCCTCTTCCTCAAAGACGCTGTATGTTGAACCATCAAACAAACCGCCCGGTTTGACTGCCTGAACATCAGCCAGTATGCTTGGAATGTCCATAGAAAGGTCTATGCTGCTGTAAACCATCTGGCCGCCTCTGGCAGCATACATCTGGCTTAATTCATAGACAAACACCTGGACGCACTGCTTTACTTTATCGTATTCAAGCCCCTTGACATAGGGCGCCAAATAGACGTTGAAGTGGCTTAATCCCTGTCCGCCCGAACAGTTTGTCTGGGATGCTGCAAGAACTTTTGCCGCATGCAAGAAAGCAACCTCTGGATTTCTGGCTGGACCTGAGGTGGCAGTATAAGTGCCAAGACCGTCTGGCTTCAAGCCATTTTTGAGGAAGAACCTTATGTCATGGGAGAAGCCAAAAGGCCTTATGGAAAAATAGTCCAAGTCGTGTATATGAAGCTTCCCGCTCATGTGGGCGTCAGCAAGCTCTGTAGGAAGAATGCTCAGCAAAGCGTATTCCCTTGAAATCTGGTCTGCCATAAGCTTGTGCACCGTTTCAGGATTGTATTGAAGGCCGTGGTTTAGTTTCTTGGAATGCTCTATAAGCTGTTTCACGTCATAAACCGGCATACCAAGTCTGGTATACCTGGCACGGGCGTTTTCAAGACCATGTTCCAAAAGCTTCACGTTGACTATCTCCCTGATTAATGGCGCAGTAACATGCCTTAGATGCATTTTGGCAAGCTCTTTCTCAACCTCCCTTGCAATCAAGCTGGAATAGGACTTATCCAAGTCAGTCTCCTTGATGAGAGAATCAACAATCTTCTGTATGTTGAACTTTTCCAGAATTGTCTTAGAGGTTTTGACGTTCATGTGCAGCCGGTACATGTACTCTTCAGCCATGGAAGAGTCCACCAGCTTCAGTTTGTCGTAGATGATGTTCCTCACTTCTTTTGTCGGCATTCCCTCATAGGCTGCTTCAGCCACCTCGGAGGCTATCTGAGACGCCTGTATGAAAGACGCCCCGACGTTCATGCAGCTGGTGATTATTTTGTCTGGACTGAATTTTTCTAAACTCCCGTCAGCTTTTTTGACATTCACGTCTGTGTCCAATGTGGACAGTGTAGGCACCTTCATTCACCCCGAAAGAAACTAGCGGTAAATTATATGACGGTTTTAAAATAAAGCTGATATATTGTAGGTTATAATAATATATAATACTATAAAGTAATATAAAGATGATTTATATACTGACGCTAACACTCATAGGATGCGCAATAGGAACCATAACCGGCCTAACACCAGGACTACACCTGAACACGGTATGCCTCATAGGACTAAGCCTATACCCCAAACTCGGGCTAAACCCGATAGAATTCGGAGTAGTGATGGTCTCAGCAGCAATAACCCAAAACTTCATGGACTTCGTGCCAGCAATATTCACAGGAGTCCCAGAAGAAGGAACAGCGCTCTCAATCCTGCCAGCGCACAGACTTGTAATAGAAGGCCGCTCAATGGAAGCAGTAAAGCTGACGGCATACGGCTGCCTGCTGGGAGTGGTCTACAGCATCCTGCTGTTATTGCCAGTGATTTACATTGTTCCGGTGATATACAAAACAATGAAAGGAACAATAATGTATGTTGTAGTGATAGCGACGATAGTTCTTATAATAAGAGAGAAAAACAAGGCCTTTGCACTGATATCCTTCCTGCTCTCAGGCTACCTTGGTTTCATTGCACTAGACCTGAAGATACTATCTCCGACTGAAGTCCTGTTCCCGCTGTTTGCAGGCCTCTTTGGCATAAGCAACATACTGGTGTCACTGAAAGACAAAACAGCAAACACACCCCAGCTGGAAGACATAGAAGTAAACCTGGACAAAAACATCGCATTCAGCGCCCTCGTCGGCTCGCTGTGTGGCATAATAGTTGGCTTGCTGCCGTCGATGAGCCCCTCACAGGTGGGCATAATAGCCTACGACTTTTTGGGCTCAAACCTGAGAAGCTTTCTAGTCTCAGTCAGCGCGATAAACACCTCAGACGCTATATACTCACTGGTTTCCTTGTACACGATAAACAACCCGCGAAGCGGAGTGGCAGCAATGCTGGGCCAAATCATGACTCTGGATTCCAACACACTGCTCTTGTTTATTGGGACAACAGCCTTTGCAAGCATGATTGCAACAGCAGCATACCTGCTTCTAGGAAAAACAGCAATGAAATTTGTTGCAAAAATAGACTACACAAAAATGAACCTGGCCATACTCATACTGATAGTGGTGTTGACCTACTGGATGACGGGGCTCTTTGGCCTGTTTTTAGCAGTATTGGCGACAGCAATCGGGTTGATACCAATACAAACAGGAGTGAGCAGAACACACCTGATGGGCCTGCTGATACTGCCGACAATCACATACACAATACTTTAAATCTGGCGCACAAGCGGTTTGCTCAAATGCCTCCTAGCTCTTGGCGGCACTTCATACCAACCAGCCTTCAGATTCCTTTTGATTTCAGTGGTTTTGGCTTCTCTTGTTCTCTTGCCGCATTTCCTGCATTTATAGCCCTTGCCTCTTCCTGCGGACGTCATTTTTTTGCTGCAACAGTTAGGCACTACAAACACAGTCTCACGAGCAAGCCCGCAAACAAAAAGCTTCTCCAAATTAACTGTGCCAGGATACCTGCCAACACCGCCAAAACACCTCACAACATCGCCAACCATCAGCTGACGTACAACACTTCTAAACCCGCCAGTAGGCTCATAGGCGCCGCAAGAAATAACGCCAGAACCGTCTTCAACCTCGAAGAAAACATGCCCGCCAGATATCGTTTTAGGCTTGGTGGAAACAACACCCTCAAAAACAACACAATCATAAGGCCTGATTTCAGAAATCTTCTTAACTCTAAGATGAACGTCAGTGCCCTGGTTTGACTCAAAAATCTGCATTAGTGAAATGTCCTCCAAAGGCCGCAACATCTTCCAGGCTTTTTCAACAACCTCAGGACTTTCACCCCTAATACCACAAAACAAAGGGTCATAGCCATGAGGAGTAATCAAAACCTGCTTAGTCTCAAGGTCAACATTATCAAAAGTCTTAGGATAAACCCTGTTATTCATCTCAAAAACAGAATTCAAATCCAACTTTCTAGGTCCTCTAGCTTTCTCACCCCTATATGCAATAAACTCATAAGTCTTGTCTACAATCCTGCTGCCAACAGCAGCCAAAGCACCAATAACACCCCTACCATTCTTATACTTGAAAACCTCTGCACCAACCTTTCCAGCTAATTCATCAGCCTCCTTTATTTCAACCAACTGTGAAACAGCCTTCAGATAAAAATCATTCAACACATCTCTCTCTTTACCTGCAAGCTTGTCTACGAAAACAACGCCGGGATTGGTCTTGCTGTCATTTAAATAAGAATACTTTTCAACCAAACGGAGAGTAAATTTTTTTACAACATCCAAATCCCCCTCAAGCTCTACTGCAACCGCGCCATTACCACGAGTCTTAAAAGGAATGTTCGGGTTAAGCCTGATTAATTTTGGAAATGAAAGTGGTTCAAATTTTCTGCACAACAAAGCAGCTAGATAGGTAGTGCAACCGCCTTTCACTGAATCTGTATCGTCAATCCCAATCAACATATATTACCTTTTGGTTTAATAGCTCATAAAAGATTGTGACTTGTCTTTATGACTTGTTTACAAACCTGCTTAATGCCCTTTTTATACTTGAAAAAGTAATTCATAAAAAGTAGTTATATGGCTTATTTTGGTGACTTATAAAAAAGTAAGGTTTTTATATTAGTAAGTTAATTAATAAAATTGAAGTCACATGAATTACTTCCATGACTTAACAAAAGATGGATAGAAAAGAGTACTACAGAAAGTTGGGCTGGTCCAAAAGCCCATTCATAAAAAGCACATCAATGGACACGCCAATACTGAAAAGAGAGCAAGAATACAACACAATAGGAGAATGTATCGGCGGCTGGGACCGGATAATGGTTGTCACAGCCCCAATTGGTTATGGAAAAACAACATTCATGAACACCCTGGTAAAAAACAAGCCCCCTGAAGTAGATTATGTGGTTTTCTTTGATTCCTACGAGCCAGTCGAGGAAGTGATGGATAGGATAAAGATGAAACTTCCAGTCTGGAAGAGGGTCTTCTCAAAAGACATAGACAGAACGCTCTTTGGAGAGTTTTTACATAAAAAACTAGGCAGCAAGAAGATGCTTTTGTTGTTTGATGAAGCACAGGACTATGAAAACGACTTGTTCAAATGGCTTAGGATACTGAATGACAGGGTTGACAACTTGTTTATGCTATTCCTAGGCCTAAAAGGCCTTGAGGATAAGATTACTGCAGAGTCGTCTTTCAGGGACAGGAAAACTAAGTCAATAACCTTGACTTCTTTTTCAATTGATGACTTACAAAAAATAGTCACTCAAAGGATTAGGTGGGTTGGTGGTAGAGGTATAAGTCCTTTCACAGAAAACGGCTTGAAGAGACTGTGCGAGACGGCAAACAATGTGCCTAGAAGGCTTATGGAAAACGGCCAGAAGGTGGTTGAGGAATGCGCAGTCAGTGGGTTATTTTCTATTGATGAGAATATTGTGGAGGAGGTTATTGGAACATATGCTGGGGAGGATGTTAGATTGACACCAATTTCTGAGGAGAGAGAAATAGAAGTCCCTGAGGATATTGAAAGTAAGTCAACAGATTATAAGTCATATGACTTAATGAGTGAATTGTCGCCAATGCAAAGGGAGATAGTCAACCTGCTTAGGGAAAAGGAATCGCTAAGTATCACAGAATTAAGCTCAATGCTAAAGAAGGATATACGAAGCATAGGGTCCTTGATAAGGAAGTTGAGAGGTTTGAATCCAGAAGAAGTAGGCAGGAAACCCAACATACAGTATCCAGTGGTTGTAAGAAAGGGTAAGGAAACTCGCATGGGGAGGATCCAATATGTTTATGGCCTTTCAGACAACACGAGGAGGTTGCTGGCTAGGTAATAGTCATGTGTTCACCTTGATACATGATTCCCTCTTTAGAGGGAGATTGGGTGTGGGGTAGATGGGTGGTTGGGCCCCGCACCCTCATATTCACACAAAAAATGGACGACGGGAAAACAGTGTATGGGGTTTTGAAAAAGTTCTATGAACACAAGGAGGACAAAATAGGGGCTAAAAGCTTGTGCGAGGAGGAT
>VGJA01000029.1 GCA_016867655.1 Candidatus Altarchaeales archaeon
CCATGCCAAATTGGTCGGAAACGATGTTCTGCAGCTTCGTCCCGCTTGGCATCGTCACGTCCAGTTCTATCCCAGACACAGGCATGCCGCCGCTCACAGCTTTTACTATAATCTGGTTGCCCTGCAGCTCGGTTTCAAACCTGAGCAGGCGCTTGGTCACTTCAACAGTCTTTTCCTCGCCTTGGCAGTTGGCCTTTGAAATAGATATCCTGTAAGAGCCAGACTGCGTTGGGGTTAAGACATATTCATCTGAAACTTTTGTGTCAGAAGTGCCGTCCGGTTTGAAAACAGCAATGTTTCCGCTCACATAATCCTTTTTCTCCTTGTCGTATATGCGTATCAAAACAGGTCGTCCTGACTCCAAGTCGCCAGTCGTGTTCAACCTCAACTCCAAACGGCATAATGCTATTACAGAAACCCCTTTGTCGCCGTATCCGTCTTTTGATATCAAAAAGTTGTACTGCCCGGAATTCTCAAGCTTTACTGTGAACTGGCCCATCGAGTTCGTCCTGCTTCCATAAGCAACCCCAGTTCCGGAAATTAAAGCACTGCTCACCGGTATGTTGGTTGTCGCATCGTACACTGTTATCGTCAAGTCACTTCCATAAAAAAGCGAGCTGGCCTCTGGGCTCGTTTGAATATTGAAAGCAGAGCTTACAATAAAGGGCTCTGAACTGTTTTGATATCCATCCTTGGAGGCCAACACAGTATACTGTCCTGCCTTGTTTGGAGTGTAGGTGACCTTCCCCTCGTTGTTTGTGGTCTTGACTTCCTTGCCGCCTTCAGGCTTCGTTATTGTTAACGTAACGCCGGAAACCGTATCGCTGTTGGACATCACAACTATCGACACAACACCATTGACCTCCTGCGGCGTGGGCGTTATGACTATCGTCAGCGGTGGCTTTGAGGACACAGTAACCTGTTTTTCAATCTGGCCGTAGCCGCTGGCGTTTATGAAGATTGTGAAAGTCCCCTCCCTGTTTATCAGGAAACTTAGATAGCCGTCCTCCTTAGAAGTGCTTGTGGCATAAACGCCCAACTCGTTTATGACAGCCTTGGCGCCTTTTATCGGGTTTGTGCCGTCAGTAATCTTTATCTTAAACTGCTCGCCCACTTTCGGGCTTGAAGGCTCTGGATTGCCTGCAGTAAGCTCCCCTTGGACAACATTTATAGTTTCAATTGCCTTGCAGTAGCCGCTTTTCCAGACGTCAATCTGGTATTTGCCGTATTCATCTTTCAAATCGTCTGCTATGTTGAATGTTGTTTCCCCATCATTGTCTGTTGTGGAAGCCTCCTCGTTGTCGTCGTTTTCCTCCCACTTGTCTTTGTCGTTGTCGTCAATCCAGGTGAACTTGACCTTGGCGCCCTTTATTTCATCGCCTTCGGCATTTTTAACTATTATTGTAATGTCCTCATCCAACAGCGGGTTCTCCGGGTCCAGGGTGAATTCAAGCGTCTTCTTGTCTTCATCCCCTTCTGGAAGCAAATCCAAGTTGTCGTTGGTGTCTGACTTGGTATTCACATCGCCTGAAACCTCCACCTTCACCTCAATATTATCGTTACATTCATAGTTCATCAAATTGTTGCTCCAAATGTCGTCGCCGTCTGCGTCAAAATCTGACGAACTGATGTTCAGCTGAGTGTCATTGCCAACGTGAAAATTCATATGGTGCTCCTTATCATGCACTAAAACACCTCCAACCCATATTTTGACGTCAACATCAGAATCTCCGTTGTCATCCGGATTGTCAAAGGTTATCCCCACCTTAAAGTCTTCGCCAGGGCGTATCAGACCCGGATAGACGTCCACAGATATGCCGTCTATGTCAACATTTTCTGCAGAAGCAGCATTTGCCAGAGCCAGTAAAACAAAAAACACGGCCAGGCAAAAAAACATTTTCCTAAAACTGGGGGTGGAGGGTTCCATTTTTGCTCTTAAATCGAATTTATTTTAGAATTAAGAATGGTAGTATAAAAGCGTTGGGTTTTCGGTTTTGGGTATTCAGTTTTTCCACTATAGAGGATTCATGCCATAGGCATGAAGAGTATTCCGAAAACTTTGGAAACCCGTGAAAACCGTAAAAATCGAACACACTAGAATCTAGCAAGACCGCCGCCGCCTTTCTTAGCCTCAAAGCGGTCTCTATCCCTTCTGGAAGGCAGGGTTCTGACATACCATATAGAGTAGGATATGAGCAACGCAGCTATGACTATGCCCGCAACCACGACAACCAGCAGAAGTATCCTATAGGACTTCTTTATGTACTTGCCTTCAGTCTTGGTTTCGTAAAGCGGGTTTGCATTCTCCCTGTTGACGATTATGCTCACGTTGCCTTCGCCGTAAATGGGAACTTTTGCCATTCCCTTGCTGTCTGTCTTCTCCAAGGCTGAAACCTTTCCGCCGGGCATTATGACTGAAACGCCTATGCCTTCAACCGAATTGTTGTGGCTTCTGACTTCGACAAAAAGTTCCTTGCCCTCTATGCTAAGGCCTACCGACAGTGGGTGTGGCGTGACTTTGACTGAAGCTGACGTTGAGATATAGTTGTTTTTGCTTGCCTCGACAGTGTAGTCTCCAACCAAAGGCGGTTTGAATGTCACACTCGCCTTGTTTAGAGAGGTTATTGTGTTGTCTGGGTTTGTTATCTTCAATGAAACGTCGTCGTCTCCAACCAAGCCGCCTCTGCTGTTGTAAAGTTCGACGTTGACGTCGCTGTCGACTTCAGCCTCGTTTACAACGCTCAACTGAAGCGTGTCTTGAGCCCTGATTTTCTGCGTCAAATCCCAGAACATGTCTTTTTTAACCTCAAGCGTGTATTCCCCTGGATCTACGTTTGGGTTTGATTCAGCCAGCTTGAATGAGTATTTTCCTTTAGAGTCAGTTGCTCCAACAACCTGGGCTTCGGGGATGTTCACCTGCGCGTCTGGGACGAAAATGCCGTCCTGGTCTAAAACAGTCACCGTCAGCTGGCTGTTCAGCATCGGCATCTCTGGGTCGAACTGCAGCCTAAAACCGTTTTTGGCGTTGAACGTTTTTGTAATCGGCTCATACTTCTCTTTCTCCACTATTACGGTGTATTCGCCCATTGCGTTGACTCCGTCATAGATGACCTTGCCGTTAGCCAATGTAACGTACTCCCTTTGCACGCCAGCTGGGGTTATTATCTTGACTTTGGTGTTTGCAAGCGGACTGCCGCCAGCTTTTACTGATATCGTGACAGGCAGCTTGACATAAGGCGTTGACGGCTCCAAGTCGACGCTCAATGAGGGTCTTCCTGAAACAGTCAAAGTCTTGTTTATGCCCCAGTATCTCGTACTTGTTTCGCCTATCACCAGAAGGTATTCGCCAGGGTCACTTATGGTAAAGTTTATCGCCCCAGTGATGCTCGTCCTCGCAGCCAGATAGAAGTCTTCGTTGGAGTCATACACCTTCAAGCTTATGTCGCTTGAGGGCACTGCTATCGTAATCATGTCGCCTGCCATCGGGCTTTCAGGCTTCGGGCCATCCAAAGTAATGTTCCTCTTGGCGTAGAAATACATTTCTCCGCAGTATTTGGTTTCAGTTATCTCAAGCTCGTATTTGCCTGGCTTGGAAGGAGTGTATATCAAATAGCCTGCAGAGTCCGTGTCCTTGTTCTCGGTGTTCTTTTCTGTGTCAGTTATGGTGACGTCAAGGTTCTTCAAAACGTCGCCTGTATCCCGGTCTGTGAAAGAGATTTTCATTGATTTCCCAGGATTCGGCCTTGCCGGGTCCAAAACCATGATAGGCACGTTTCCAACGTCAAACTCGTCCGTCAGGGTGTCATAGACTTCCCCAAACTTGACCAAATATGCCCTCAATGTGTGGACGCCGCACTTGAGGTCTACTTTAACCCCCCACTCGTCTTTATACACGACTGCTTCAGTGTCCAATAAATCCGGGCCGACATTCACGGTCTTTGCAGGAAACACGCTATCGTCAAAGTAGATTACAACCTGCATGCTGCTTTCAACATTCCTAACCTTAATCTTAATCTTAAACTCCTGGTCCACAATAACCGGATCCTTGGACAAGGTGACACTCTTTATATAAGGCTTGGCAGCGCTCGCAACCCCAACCAACGAGTAAAGCAAAACAACAACCAAAACAAAACACAACAAACGAGTTGACCTCATTTTGTATAATATTAAACGCCCACCTTAAAAACCCAAAAAACACTGGCATACAAATAAGACCGAAGGCTTGAAAACACGGTTACTTCCCCATAGGAATCTTCAAGGCAACCATAATGGCGCTGGTTCTAGATGAAAATAGGATTTAGGGTTGCTAGACTCAGCAATTAGAGGGGATGTTAGAAGACTTACAGTATTATCTTTGACATCAGTTCTAGGAATATCATCACCACTATTATTCCTATTACGAGTTTTGGGTCCAGTTTCGGGCCGCCTTCGTCTACGTCGAAATAGCGTATCAAACCTGCTCCAGATGGCCCGCCTTCGTATCTGGTTCTTTTCAGTGACGGCATTTTTGCTTATTATTATACTGAGGTGTGGGATATAAATGCTGGAAGTCAGATGAACCGGACCATCTGGACTATTGTTTCCTGTTTTTTTGTGTAGCGTTCGAAAACCGCTTCTTTTTTGAAGCCGTTTTTCTCGAAAAACATTATTCCAGATTCGTTGCCTGATTTCACCTTGGCTGTAACGCGGTGTATCGACCTCTGCTTTAGAAATTCCAGCACGGTATTGAGAAGTTTGGAGCCGACTCCCTTGTTTTGGTATTCGTCTAGCATTGCAATCGGCCCTATTTCAGCGCGCCCAACGCTTTCGTAGAACAACACTCCAGAGTAGCCTACTATACTGCCATTGTGCTCTGCAACATAGAACCTGAAGTCATGTCTCAATGAGCATTGGTTTATGTAGTCTACTGTGAGCTCGGATTCTTCAAACAGACTGCTGAATTTTTTGTGCAGTTCTGTCATCTCCAGTGTGTCGCCTGCCATGAAACCCCGTATGAAGGTGTCTTCCATGATATAAATTAACTTGGATTAAGATAGATTATATGGTTTTTGAGCCGGCTTTTGTTTTGCTTTTGGTTTCGGCAGTGTTTGCGGGCATGCTGGACGCCACTGTTGGGGGAGGAGGTTTCGTAATAATCCCTTTTTTGGTTTTCACTGGGAATACAATACAGCTTGCTATAGGAACCTCCAGGCTCATCTTCCTGCTGGACTCTTTTTCCGCAGTCTTGGGGCATGCTAGAAAAAGGAACATAGATTACCGGCTGGCTTTGTGCTACACAATCCCATCTGTGATAGGCGCTCCAGTCGGGGCTTATGTAACTTCGACAACATCTTCTGAAACCATTTCCAAAGTGTTTGGTTTTTTCATGCTTGCGATGCTTTTTCTGATTGCATGCAGGCCAGACTTTGGCTTGAAGGACAGAAAGCCAAGGAGATTGCTTCCATCATTTATTGCCGGCTTGCTGATTGGATTTATGATAGGCCTCCTGGGCGGGGGAGTCGGCATTTTGATTATAATGCTGATGGTTTTTGTTTCAGGCACGACAGTATTGCTTGCCTCAGGAACCTCGCAGGTTGTTGTCTGGCTTACAAACATTGTGACTTTGATTGCATACCAACAGAGGGGCTTTGTAGACGTTAGGATGGGCTTGATTCTAGGCCTTACTGCATTTCTTGGAGCTCAAGTGGGAGTATTGGTCGCCCACAAAGTCGGCAACATTTGGCTTAGAAGGCTTTTGATGGCAGTCACTGTTGTATCGGCCTTGAAACTGTTATTATAACTCCAAAAGTAATTAATAAGAATGGATAAACTTTTGGCTTTGTTTTTTTTGACTGCGTTTATTGCATGCATCTTTGCCTGCGGTTGCGCAGACCAGAATCCAGAAGGTGGAATGTCTCTTGCCTTAGTCGGCGTTATTGCAGACAAGCCGGTATACCATTCAGCCGAGCTGTTGAACATAACCCTTGCCGTGAACTCCAGCAGAAGCGTTCAGGGTGTTAACGTGTCGTTGACCGGTTTGAACGGCAGGCTGAATGAAAGGAAAACAATGGACTTGAATGAAGGCAGCAACCAGATTTCAATAGCCTACAAACTTCCAAGATGCAACGTCTGCGGCGGCATAAAGGCAGGAATCTATAACATAACCTGTAGGGTAGATTACGAGAATATTAGCTCAGAAAGTTCGGTGGTGATAGATGTCCAACAATAGGATGAAGTATATCGTAATAGTCGGCGATGGAATGTCTGACCGACCTTTGAAGGAGCTTAACGGCAAGACTCCATTGGAAGTAGCGTGCAAACCCAACATGGACTACATAGCAGCCAATGGCAACAGCGGTCTTTTGAGGACGATTTTCAAGGACCTTCCTGCAGACAGCGGTGTTGCAAATCTAAGCGTCTTGGGCTATGACCCGCACAAATACTATCCAGGAAGAGGCGCATTGGAGGCGATGAACATGAACATAAAGCTGGGAGTGAATGACGTCGCCCTGAGGTGCAATACCGTTACTGTGAAAGACGGCTTGCTTGCAGACTACAGCGCAGGACACATAACCAGTGGGGAATCAGAAAAGTTGATCGAATATGCAAACAAAAAATTGGGCAACAAGTTTGTAAGCTTCCATCCAGGCGTTGCATACAGGCACGTTCTCGTGTTGAAATCCAAATACTCGCAGGATGTTGAATGCCAGCCGCCGCACAATATAGTAGGCCAAAAGGTGGACAAGAATCTGGTCAAGCCTTTAAGCCGGAAGGCAAAGGAGACTGCTGTCTTGCTTAATGACATAATGCTGAAGTCTAGGGAGATTCTTGAAGAACACGCTGTTAATGCAAAAAGAGTTAAGGCAGGCAAAAACCCTGCTAACATGCTTTGGCCTTGGGGTCCAGGAAAAAAACCGCAAATGCCTTCCTTCAAAAAAATGTTTGGAGTCGAAGGCTCCATCATAAGCGCAGTGGACATAATCAAGGGCATAGGCCGTGTCATGGGGCTGGAGGTGATTAATGTTCCGGGCGCGACAGGCTACTTGGACACAAACTACGAGGGCAAGGCTGATGCCGCATTAAAATCGCTTGAAAAAAAGGATTTCGTGTTCATACACATTGAAAGCACTGACGAGTCCGGGCACGAAGGAAACATAGAACACAAAATTAGGGCGATTGAAGACATAGACACAAGAGTTATTGGAAGGATTTTAAGCAACATTAGTGGAGATTATACCATTGGCATACTTCCGGACCATGCGACGCCCATTTCAGTGAGGATGCACACAGACGACTCGGTGCCGTTTGCGATATATTCTACAAGAGAAAAGAAAAAAGATTCAGTCAAAGTTTATTCTGAAAAAGAAGCGAAAAAAGGCTGCTACGGGCTTAAAGACGGTGCAGAGTTCATGAAGATTCTAACAAAAAGATAAGAAAACTTGGTCAAAAATGGACAGAACATAATATGATTTATATACAACCTTTTTCATATCTCTACTTGTAGAGGCATGGTTCTCAGGGCAATAAAAAGTAGGCGGAGTATAAGAGACTTCAAAGAGAGGTTACCAATAAAAAAGGAGGACCTACAGGTGATTCTAGAGGCGGCGCGCTGGGCGCCGTCTGCAAAAAACCTGCAGACAACAGAGTACATAATCGTCAAGGACGATGGCAAGAAAAGGAAACTCGCCGACATAGCGTGCCAGGACCAGCCGATGAGGGCGCCGGTTTGCATAGTGCTGGTGGGAGACTTGAAGCGCGCGGCACTTTGCGAGAAAGTATCCTATCATGCGCTTACAACGGCAGAAAGGGGGCGGGACATGTTCATCTATCTTGATGCTGCAGCAGCGGCGCAGAATATGCTGCTAGCTGCAACTGAACTTGGCTTGGGCTCCCTGTGGATAAGCTCCTTTGACGACAAAGAACTGGTAAAACTGCTTAAACTGCCGGAACACTACAAGCCAATAGCAATAATGTGTTTTGGAAACCCACTGTATGAGGACGTTGAAGTGCCGCCGAGAAGAAGCCTGGAGGAGGTATTGCATTTAGACGAGTGGTCCCAAAAGGAACACGACCCGACGCTGATAGAATACAGCAAAAAGGTAAACACGCCGAAATACCAGACTTTCTCTAGAAGTAGGTAGTTATGGAAATTCTGACAAGGGGATACACCTAGCCATATTAAACACTAATTCTTAGATACTATCATGAAGCATTAAACACTACTCCTATCAATCGACCAATCAACATATTTCAATATATTAAACACTAATTCTTAGATACTATCATGAAGCCTGTTTTGCAGCTTGCTTTGGATTTTGTGGACTTGGACCGGGCTTTGAAGTCTGCACTGGAAGCCAGCGCTAGCGTGGACTGGATTGAAGCCGGGACTCCTTTAATCAAGAGCGAGGGTTTGAATTCAGTCAGAAAGCTGCGGGGGAATTTTCCAAAACATGTTATTGCGGCTGACATGAAGACGATGGACGCTGGCAGGGTTGAAGTTGAGATGGCTGCGAAAGCCGGCGCCAGTATTGTGGAAGTCTGCGGCGCAGCCTCGGAAGAAACCATCAGGGAGTGCGTGCAGGCTGGCAGGAATTATGGAGTGAAAATTCTTGCAGATTTGATTGGTATAAAAGAGGGGGAGATTGTTGAGAAAGCTAAAAAAATGCAATCTTTGGGGGCTGACTTTATCGGAGTTCACACCGCCATAGACGAACAGATGCAGGCTAAGTTTCCTTTCGGGAAACTGAAAAAAGTCGTTGATTCAGTAAGCATTCCGGTTGCTGCTGCAGGCGGCTTGAACAGCGAGACTATTGTTGACGCGCTTGATGCTGGAGCGAGCATACTTATCGTGGGCGGGGCAATAACCAAGGCAGAGAATGCAGGCAAAGCAGCAATGGAAATGAAGAAAGCAATAGTTTCCAGAAAAAAGATTGCAAGCAAACTGTTCAAGAGGACAACCAATGTTGAAGAAGTTTTCAGGAAAGTCTCCACTGCCAATCTTTCTGATGCAATGCACCGCACAGGCGACTTAAAGAAGATAAGGCATATCGCAGGCAAAAAAATGGTAGGCCAGGCGACTACTGTAAGAACTTTCCCAGGCGACTGGGCTAAGACTGTTGAAGCAATAGACGTTGCTGAAAAAGGCGGTGTTATTGTCATAGACTCTGGCGGAGTGGGACCTGCAGTCTGGGGCGAACTTGCGACAGAAAGCGCCCTGCAGAAAAAACTTTCAGGAGTGGTAGTCTGGGGCGCAGTCAGAGATGTGGAAGACATTAAAAAAACCAATTTCAGCGTCTATTCCAGA
>VGJA01000030.1 GCA_016867655.1 Candidatus Altarchaeales archaeon
TGAAGCGTCTTTTGTGGCGCCAGGCCTTAAAGCATCGCCCAAACTCAACACAACCCCATATTCCCGCAATATTTCAAGAAGCTGTTCAAACCCAGTGTACAACGGATTCTCACAGTTGTTGGCCAGCATCCAAGCTGCAATCAAACTACCACCCCTACTGGTAATAGGAATCAAACGCTTCCTGGACTTCCTAACCAAGTCAAAGGTAATCCCACAATGCAAGGTCATAAAATCAACACCATCCCTGGCCTGCTTTTCCACAACATCCAGCATATCATCCAAGGAAACATCCTCACACCTTCTGCCGACAAACATCTGGTACAGTGGAACAGTGCCCACAGGAACCCTCACCTCCTTCAAAATACGCTTCCTGACTTTGTCAACATCTCCTCCAACACTCAAATCCATCACAGTATCAGCCCCAGACTCCAAAGCTGTGTGACACTTCAACAACTCCAAACTCAAGTCATCCTGCCTAGGACTAGTGCCCACATTAGCATTAACCTTAGTCGAAACCCCGGAACCAATGGCATTAGGCTTAATATCCCTCACACTACTCTTAACAACCACAATACTGCCGTTCCTAACACTCCGCTCCAACCTCTCCCTAGAAATAGGCTCAACCTTAAGAATCTCCTCAAACATACCCATACTATTAGAAGAAAGTAAAATAAACTATATAACTATAATCTACCTAAAAACTAACCCACACGCCCGCGTGGGGCAACCTTTAATAAAGGTTGATCAAACGAAGGGTATTGAGGGGTTTCCGCCCAGGCATAGCCTGCCTCGACGTAGTCGAGACATCTCGGCGGTTGCGCCGAGGTGGACGTCCCTCTACGAGGGACGCTACGCTCCAACCCCTCATAACGCGTCAAATTAATAACTACAAACAAGTTAATATAACTCACACGCCCGCGTGGGGTAGCTTGGATATCCTAATGGGTTGCGGACCCATAGACCCGAGTTCGAATCTCGGCGCGGGCAAACCGATCCTCGGTTTACGCGGAACTGAAGGTGGGGTCTACGCTAACGCTTCGACCCCACTGCACTATCCTCTTGGTTGTTACATCTGGTGAATGGATTGTAGTGCCTAACTAGTGAAGTGCCACTAACTCCTATACCCCACCAGTATTTATATTTATCATAACACTCATATTACTGATTGCTATGAGGCCTGAAATTGAGCGTTGGCTGCTGCAGGCTAGGGAGGAGCTGGATACCGCGCGTGTTAGTTTGAATGCCGGGAAGTGGTTTGCCTCGGCGTTCTGGTCGCAGCAGGCTGCGGAGAAGGCGCTTAAGGCATTGTACATTCTTGAGAAGAAGAAGTCGCCTGGCCCGACTCATTCACTGACTTATTTGGGAAGGGAACTTAATGTTCCGAGAGAATATTATGGTTTACTTAGGGACCTAACCAAGGAGTATTATATGTCCAGGTACCCGGACGCAAGCGAGGACGTTCCCTACAAGATGTACACACAAGAGGACGCGCAATCATACATTGAAACCTGCGAGAAGCTGTTAAAATGGTCGGAGTCGAAAATACGAAGGTAATAATGGAGTTGAAGAAACTCAGAAAACAGGCAAACAGGAGGTATGACATAGAACAGATGCTGCTGTTCGGCTCCAGAGCCAGAGGAGAAGGACTGCTGTCCAGCGACGTGGACGTCCTAATAATCTCAAAAGACTTCATGAAACTGCCCTTCAAGAAGAGGCCAGACACCTTCCTCGACAGCTGGAAGCTGCCAGTAGACTTGGAAGTGCTCTGCTACACACCCGACGAATTCGAAAGAAAAAAGAACGAGATAGGACTGGTAAAAGAAGCGGCAAAAACGGGAATACCAGTATAAGACCACCAACTACCGACTACTTACCCTCCTCTCTTAGTCGGTTTGCAATCTCGGCGCGGGCAAATGAGGGCTACCGCCCTCTGTCCCTTACGGGGACACATACACCCGAAACGAGTATTGGGTGGTTTCCGCCCAGGCAGAGCCTGCCTCGACGTAGTCGAGACATCTCGGCGGTTGCGCCGAGGTGGACGTCCCTCTACGAGGGGCGCTATGCTCAATCCCCTATGCGCTATTTTTGTGTCAACAAACCATTTTTATGCTAGTAAGACCAATCTTATTATGGTGATGGAAATGATTAATGTGGACGTTACCAAGTTGAGTTCCAAGGGCCAGATCGTCATACCCCAAGACATGCGAGAGGAGTTTAGCGTTGGCGATAAATTCGTTATCATCAAAGACGACCACCAGCTTATACTCAAACCGCTCCAGGATTTGGGAAAAAACTTTATGGAAGACCTGAAATTCGCGAAAAGGACTGTAGAGGCGCTAGGAAAATACGAAAAAGGCAAATTCAAAGAAGCTAGCAGTAAAGATTTCTTGGTTGAGCTTGAGAAATGGTGACCGTCGCATACGACCAGCATTTTGAGGATGTCATAAAGAAAATAAAAAACGAAGACCTGAAAGAAAAAATCAAAAAACAGATTAGAAAAATAGTAGGCGACCCTGAAGTAGGAAAGCCAATGCGTTACATCCGAAAGGACACAAGAGAAGTCAGAATCCAGCCATACAGGCTGTCTTACATATATCTCAAAAACCAAGACAAAATAGTCTTCCTGGAGTTATACCACAAAGACAAACAATAATCCCAACACATCACCGACAAGGAAGTGATTCTTGCACTGATATACTCAAACCTGCTCACGGGGGTGAGGATATACAGCAAAAAAATCATTGAATTATACCATAAATCGTTCGACGAAATGAAAAAAACAGCTCAACCAATACAAAAATACTTGATATGAGAGAGGTATTAGCATGACGTTACGAAACTTTAGAGGACAGTGACTTCAATACTCTTGTTAGACTTCGTTTATTTTTTTTACTATTTGTTTTAAGTCTAGTATGCTGTATGTTTCAACGCCTGTGCTTACTATGTATTGTCTGTGTTTGAATCCTTTTTCTTTGGCGTATAGTCTAGCTAGCGTTGTTTCTCCAGGTATTATTTGGTTGGCTGTTACTGGCGTCATCACATCTTTCGCCGTTATGCCCACTATAAAGCCGCCTGAGGACATGCATTCCCCTATTTTGTTCATAAGTTGTTTTATTGTTATTATGCCGTCTACTTCGTTTGAGAACACTATGGCCGCGTTCGATTCTTCCAAGATTTTTATTATCTTGTGTACTGGGTCTCGTAAGTATACCATTGGCACTTGTTCATCCACCATGCTGTTGAGCGGCTGGTTCCAGACATTTTTAATCCATTCTTCAGCTCCTGCTTCGTATTCAACGAGGAATGTGTCTAATATTTCATGCAGTTTTTTTCCCTTGGTTGTGAGGGAATATCTCTTGGCTTTGGTTGCGAATATGGCCAAATCTTTGCCGCAGATTTTGATTTTCCTGGATTTGAGGTGGTATCTCAACTTGACTCTTGCTATGTAGCCGTGGTTTGACCTGAATGTGTTCACGATTTCATTAAAGCTTAAATCTCTTTTTAGTAGTATGTGGATTAGTATGTTGCTTGTGTTGTCAAAGAATATGTGGTTTAAGGCTTCAGCAACGCTTCTTATGTCATCGCACGTTATCTCTTGGGGTGATTTTGCTTCGACCAAGTTTTTTATCTGCTCTGTTACCTGTTTTAGTTTGTTGTGGAAGTGCGGGTTTTTGAGGGTGTATAGGTTGCCTGTTTTGCCCACAATCCTGCGGTTTTTGAGCTGAGTAAGCGTTTTGCTTACCAGAAAATTTGGGGCTTTTGCGCCAAGCTTGCTGCGTATTTCAGCGACAGTGATTTCCTTGCTTTTTATCAGTTCACTCATTATCTCGCATGTGTAGGGTTGCGAGAAGACTCTTAGAAGTATGCCGAAATATTCGTATGCGTTTAGAAATCTCATCAACTGTGGTATGTTGTATTCATAAGGCATTTTCTCAATCTGTTGGTCAACTTACTATCAGCGGTATTATTCCTCTTAAATCTGGCTTCTTGACTAGTGCAATGCCGTGCTTGCTGGCGTAGTTTATGAGAGCTTCGTTTGGGTTGAATGCTATCCCTAATCCAGCAGCGTCTAGCATGTTTTGGTCTCCCATGCTGTCCCCTACTGCTATGGTTTGGCTCATGTCTACACCTTCTTTTTTGGCGAGGTCTCTTAGTATTTCAGCCTTCATCTCGTTTTCCCTTACGGAAAACCTTATTTCTCCTGTAGCAACGTTGTCCTTGAATACTAGGTCGTTGCATATCACGTATTTGAACGCATGTCCTAGGCGTTGGTTTAGGATGTTCATGGTTAACGTGAATCCTGTTGTTATTATGCCAAGTGTTATATTCTCCTTTCTGAGTGCTTTCACCATTTCTTGGGCTCCGTCCATGATTTCCATATTTCTGGCGTGCTCTATGGCCTGCGAGCGTTTAAGTCCTTTAAGGTGCTTGCAGGCTTCTTCCAGCGCCTGGGACATGCTTAGGAGTCCGCTTGTGTGTCCTTGTATATAGCGTTCTACCTGCGGTTTGGTTCCTATGATATCTGCGAGGTCAGTGATTGAATGACTTTTTATCAGCACTATGTTTACGTCGAATACTGCTAGTTTGTATTTTGTTGTCATTTTGCAATGAATGTCTGGATGTCAAGTAGGTATGGCGGTGCTTTTTAATAAATGCTTTTTGACATTAGATTTATAGAACTGTGAGAATAAAAATCATTTTAAGTAGGAATATTAGCAATTTATATATAAAAATTAATAAATTATATTAAAATTTTTTCACAAATTGCAGTAGTATTTATATAACGCAAACAATATCCTTATGCAAACAAAAGAGGGTGACGTTGTATGAAGCATAAGGTGTTTCGTTTTTTGAAGAGTCAGGATAAGCCGTTATCCAGGGCGGAGATTGCCCATCTGCTTGACATTCCTGCCACCATTTTGCATGAGCATTTGACTGTGCTCCAGGATTCCGGAAAAATCAGGGAGATCTCCCTGGACCAGATTATCAGCGAGGGGAAATGACCAATGACCACCTATTGCTACATCTGCTGCGATTTTTGCAAGAGCTTTGAGAAGTGCAGTGCGAGGGAGGGCGGCTGCAGTAGATGCGAATACTGGAAGAGTAATGGAGAGTGCCGAAATCGCGTTAAGTCGGATGAGTTTTTGTTTACACCGTCCAAAAGTCCGTTGGCTGGCCGCTAGAACGTCCATAACACCACTGGCGGCCAGCTCCCGGGTCTTGAAATGCCTGGGAAAACATTCTACTTTGAGGAAGGTGTATAATTCAGTTGACTGGCTTTGAAAGTGGTTAGAACACATAGGAGGGGATTATGCACGACCTCCTACTCTAGTATTTGAAGTCTTTGAACTTGTAGGTTTCCTTGATTAGCTGGGGGATGTATTGTTTTACCACATCTCTTGTCGTGATTATTCCTATGACCTCCCCGTTTTCCAGAACCGGAAGCCTGCGTATGTGGTGTTCGTTGAAGATTCTGCATATTTCATACAAGCCGGTTTTGGCGTCCACTGTAAGGATTGGAAAGGTCATCACGTCTTCTGCCTTTACTTTGCTCGGGTTTTTTTCTGGCACGATTACTTTGTTCAGAATGTCTCTTTCAGTTAGTATCCCCAAACCTTTTTTTGTTTTAATCAGGACTGAGCCGATTCTCTTCTGGTTCATCAGCTTTGCAACATCTTTTATGGACATATCAGCTGGAACGAAAGTGTGCCGGTGCATTATTTCCTTGGCAATCATCGCAATCACCCCCCAGAATGACTTGCTTTGAGTAATTATTCCTCAAATCGCTTAAAATACGCCAACTTCCATGCTTACACACCATGTTATACTTCAGGATATCCTGGAGGATTCAATGTTAAAGAAGGGGATTTCTTGGAAACATTTTTTTAAACTCTTGCTACTGCTTTGCCTTCATTGTTAAAAAAACGGGTTTTGTTTCATATGTTGTATGAAGGACAGCGTGGTTTTTATCAGCCAATCGAAATATTTATGGAAATGGTTCAGCTGCTGATGGAGGGTTTGAGTTCATTTGAACAGACAGCTATCTTAAGCGTGTTAGTCATCTCCATCCTGGGTTTAGTGTATGCTTTCTTTTTGAGGCGGCAGATTTTGCGCGAAGACAAGGGCAGCGTAAAAATGCAGGAGGTGTGGAATGCCGTCAAGGATGGCGCAGACGCCTACTTGAAAAAACAGTTGTATACCATACTGCCTTTGATATTGTTGCTGACTGTTGCGTTATTTCTTTCGGTGTATATTGTCCCCCCTTCGGCTGAGGCGTTGGAACGGTTTAATCAGTTCAAGGACCAGCCAGAGCTTATAACGCTCATAATCGGCCTTGGGCGCGCAGGGGCTTTTGTCATGGGCGCTTTGTTTTCATTGATTGTCGGACAGCTGGGCATGAGGATGGCTGTGGAGGGCAGCGTGCGGGTTACGGCAGCGTCCAGGAGGTCTTTTGGAGACGCCCTTAGGATAGCCTACCGCAGCGGGACCATAACCGGCATGTTGACAGACGGTTTGGGGTTGTTTGGCGGCACAATCATTTTCATCATATTCGGGGTTGCTTCCCCGGACGCATTGCTGGGCTTTGGTTTCGGCGGAACCTTGCTGGCTTTGTTCATGCGCGTTGGCGGCGGCATTTACACGAAAGCTGCTGATGTTGGCGCAGACTTGGTTGGCAAGATAGAGGCTAATATTCCCGAAGATGACCCTAGGAATCCGGCTGTTGTCGCAGACTTGGTTGGAGACAATGTCGGAGACTGCGCTGGTATGGCAGCGGACATCTTTGAGTCTTATGAAGTGACGATAGTGGCTGGCTTGATTCTGGGCCTTGCTTTGTATCACATAACAGGCCAGCTGGCTTGGATAATCTATCCCCTGCTTGTCAGGGGCATCGGCGTTTTGTGCTCCGTCATCGGAACTTATGTCGTAAAAGGCGGCCCAGGCAAGAGCGGTGACGCTATGTCTGCCATATTCAGGGGCTTCATCACCTCTGCAATTATCTCAATCTTCTTGATTGGCCTGCTTGCTTATCTGTATATGCAGGACGTGGTCGGCGGCTGGTGGCGCCCGTTCCTGGCCACTGCTGCGGGAATAATACTCGCAATTTTGATTGACCGCATTACTGAACACTTTACGGGCGCCCACGGGACGCCTGTGCATGAGATAAAGAGGGCTACGAGAAGCGGCCCGGCGACAACAATACTGTCAGGCCTTGCGGTGGGCTATGAGTCCTCGTTCTGGTCTACATTGATTATAGGCGCCACAATATTTGTCTCAATATTAATCTTTGGCTCTATGGCAGGAGTCAGCCCGGAAGATAGAGTCACTTACGTGCTTTACGGCATCGCGATGACTGGCATTGGCATGCTCACTCTGACTGGAAACAACGTGGCCATGGACTCTTATGGCCCGATTTCAGACAACGCCAACGGCATAGGCGAAATGTCGTGGCACGGCATGGAGGACGAGGAAACCAATTCAGCTAAAAAGATTATGTCAGAGTTGGATGCCGTTGGGAACACAACCAAGGCCATAACCAAGGGTGTTGCAATCGGCTCTGCAGTTATTGCAGCGGTCGCGTTGTTTGGTTCTTATATGGTGGACGTCAGCAGGGTGCAGGAGCTGGTGAACCCTGCAGGAGAATTGTTGAAGAACATTGGGATACGAGTTTCAATGCCGCAGGTTTTTATTGGAATGCTCCTAGGCGGGGCGCTGCCTTGGCTGTTCTCGTCTTTTTCCATTCAGGCGGTAAGCCGCGCCGCCTCGCTCATTGTGGACGAAGTGAGGAGACAGTTCCGCTCTGGAGTTTTGGACGGCAGAACCAAGCCTGACTACCGCAAGCCGGTTGCAATATCCACTGTAGCGGCGCAGAAGGAGTTGATTAACCTGGCTTTGCTGGGTATGGTAAGCCCCATACTCATTGGACTGTTCTTCGGAGTTGAGGCTTTGGGTGGCTTTTTGGTGGGAATCATAGTATCTGGCCAGCTTCTGGCTGTGTTCATGTCCAACGCCGGCGGCGCCTGGGATAATGCAAAAAAGGTTATTGAATACGAAATCATAGACCACTCTCAAAACCAGGGGAAGGGTTCAGACCGCCATAAGGCCAGCGTCGTGGGCGACACTGTTGGAGACCCGCTGAAGGACACTGCAGGCCCTGCATTAAACCCGATGATAAAGGTTGTCAATCTGGTGTCAGTCATCATCGCGCCAATCATCGTGCAGTATACCTACCGCGGCCTGGGCTTCTGGATGGCAGTAGCCATAATGCTTGCACTGCTGGTTTGGGCTGTGGTGAAAAGCAAGGAAACCATTCCAGAAACAAAGGTGTTTCCAGTATAGAATGGAGGCCTTTGGTCTTTATCAGCCTTGGTGTTATTGAGTCCAGCAAAACGGGACTCGACACCGCACATACATAAAAAAAATTGTTCTCTTAGTTTTTTTCATACATCCTCATACAATCCGCAACGTTTTTAAGTTTAGTTTACTTGTATATTATAGCGTAATCTAGATGGCTTTTTCGGCATTGTATTGCCATAGCCCTCCATCTCCCATGGGGTTGCGAGCGAGCTTTTTGGCATTGCAATGCGTTTGCTGTCTGATGTGCGTTGGGGTGCCCTCCACGTAGGGGTGGGGGCACCTATATTAATTCCCAGCAATTCCAGAAGAAGATTTTTCTATCTAATGTAAGAAGTGGCTTCGGTGGTTTTCGCCTTGTCCTCCTTCGCCTCCTTTGACACTGCTCTTCCAACCTCCTTTTCCGCAGCTTCTTCGGAAGACCTTGCCTTAGAGCTGTCTTCAATCACCTTGTTCAGGAATCTAACTATTCTTTCCAGCGCCCTTTCAGGCATTATGAGCTTTGTCTTTATTTTGCGTTCTACAACAGGCTTTTTGGCCTTGTCCTGTAGTGGCAGAATGCATTCGTCGTATAGCGTCAGATGGACTATGCCGTCTTTCCTTATGGACCTGCTCAGCTGAGCTTGGGTTATGAAATACTCCCTGTAGTCTGGGTCCAAAATGTTCTTCCACACTGGCTTAACATGCCGGACCCTTTTTTTCGCCTTCT
>VGJA01000031.1 GCA_016867655.1 Candidatus Altarchaeales archaeon
GGCTTGAAGGTTGTCGGCGGTAAGGGCAGTAAAAGCAGGCAGACTCAGGAAGAGTTGGTGAAAGTCGGGGATGAGTATTCGTTCAGCGAAAAGAGAATAGAGGACTTGAGGTATTCAAGCAGGATGACTGCCAAAGTGGACAACACTGCAATACAAGCCGGCTACCAGCTTTACCACCACTGCATGTTCGTTTCTGAAAAAGGCGGTTGGGCTGTAGTGCAACAGGGCATGAATGCTGAAAACAAGATGGCCCGCAGATACCACTGGCTGAGCGAAAATGTGGTGGATTTTGTGGAAGAACCACATCAGGCAATAGTCTGCGATGCAAGACATGAAAAAGTGCTGGATTTGACTTCAAAACAAAGCGGTGAATGCAAGAAGACTATTGTTGAACTGGCGAAAGAAAGTCCACAACAGACCAGAAGGCTGTTTGACTATCTGTCCAGCAAACAAAAAACTCTTTCAAGCTGGGACCAGGAGTGCGAATACCGTATTCCCCGAAGAATGGACTGGAATGCTGTAGAAAGGGCTTACAACCTGCAGCCACAGAACTTTGAAGGCCTCCTCTCAGTGGAAGGCGTAGGCCCCGCAACAGTAAGAGGCCTGGCATTAATCTCGCAGTTGATTTACGGCCAAGAGCCAAGCTGGAAAGACCCTGTGAAATACAGCTTCGCCTTCGGGGGAAAAGACGGAGTCCCGTTTCCAGTCAAAAGAAGGGAATACGACCAGGCCATAGAAATACTAAAAGATGCAGTCAGACAATCAAAGCTGGGCGACTTTGAAAAAATAAAGGCAATAAAAAGACTAAGCACGTAGAGAATTGTGCAGAAGTCCCCTATCACTCCATCATTTGACTTTCAATAACAGCAATCTATACTCACAACTCTCATCTAGTCAAACTTTGCAGCCATTTCTTTGGCTTTTTTGTAGGTGCAGTCTTCTTTGTGGAAAAAGTTGCAGTATTTGCAGCAGCCGCCAAGGTTTTCGTCGCAGTATCGGTAGTCTTGGCAGTGGGAACAGCACTTCATCTTCCAAAACAGTTTCCAGTCTTCGGTCTTCAGTTTAGGTGGGGGCTTAGATTGACTTTATGTCAAGCTTGTCTATGTCGGTTGTGTAGACAAATCCAGCCCCCGGGTCCCGGGTTCCGCCCAAAACATGCGGAGACTTGACTCCAGTGACAATGCTTATGACTTCAAGCCTGCCTTCCAATCTTGGGTTGATTCTGGCGCCCCAGGTTACTGCAGCCCTTGGGTCAAGCGCCTGGGTCAGCAAGTCGCCAACACGGTTGGCATCTCCAATGGTCAAGTCCGGGCCTCCGGTGATGTGCACCAAAGCGCCCTTAGCTCCGGCGTAGTCAACGTCCAAAAGCGGGTGGCTTAAAGTGCTCTTCACAGCCAATTCGACTTTGTCCGGGCCGTCTCCGTCGCCGACGCTTATCACAGAAACGCTTCCTCCACCCAAAACAGCCTTGATGTCTGCGAAATCCAGGTTAATCAAGCTGGGCTCCATGATTGTGTCTGTAATGCCCTTGACTGCTCTAGCCACAACTTCGTCTGCAACCAAAAAGGCTTTGTCTATTGGAAGATTGGGAACATATTCAACCAGCTTGTTGTTGTCTATTACTATCACTGTATCAGACATGCTCCTCAGCTTTTGTATTCCTTCTCTGGCTTTGTTCAGTCTGGCTCTCTCAAGCTGGAAGGGGAATGTCACAATTGAAACGACTATTGCTCCAAGGTCTTTAGCTATCTCAGCAACGACTGGCCCGGCTCCGGTTCCGGTTCCACCCCCCATGCCGGCGCATAAGAAAAGAAGGTGTGTTCCGGCCAACACGTTGGCTATGTCATGCCTGCTTTGGTCTGCAGACTTCTCCCCGATTTCCGGAGTTCCGCCGGCCCCAAGGCCTCGAGTCAATTTAGCGCCAATCAAAACTTTGGTTATGCTTGACTCCAGTTTCGTCAAGTCTTGCTTGTCTGTGTTGAATGCAACAAGGTCTGCCCCGGAAACGCCGATTCTCGCAAGTCTGTTTACGGTGTTTCCGCCGCCTCCGCCAACACCAGCGACCACAATGCGCAGTCTTTCAGCGTCCACTATGTTTCCATACATCTTTTCTTCAATTCCTGAAAACCTTACAGCGTCTTTAGCAATAGATTCCATAGACAAACCTCTTTAGAATTTTGATATATGAAATACTATATATATTTCGGTGTTTATAAACCTTTCAACAAGGTGAAATCGGCGCATTGAAGGCCTATATTAATGCATTCCTGTTTTAGAGTCGGGTAAAATCGGCGTATTGTACGCTTGGATTAATGCATGCTTGTTTTAAAGTCTGGCGAAATCGGCGCATTGAAGGCCACATTTTATGCACTCTTGTTTTAAAGTTCAGTGTGACCAAAGCGTTGAGGGCCTGGACTACTGTATGCTTGTTTTTTTCCCTCTATGTCCCTATATATAGTCGAAAAATGGCTTTGAAGGCTTCGATAGTAGGCGGTTACGGCGGCATGGGCCGGATTTTCGCAAAGTTCTTCAAAAACGAGGGTTTTGAAGTCTGCATTTCAGGCCCGACTGAAAGCAAGGGAGTGAAAGCGGCTGAAGAACTGGGTGTAGAATACATCAGGGACAATGTGAAGGCTGTTGAGAATGCAGACGTTGTGTTGGTTACCGTTCCAATTGAAGTTACTGTGAGTGTTATCAGGGAAGTTGGCCCGCACATCAAGGATGGCGCGTTATTCTTGGATGATACTTCGGTCAAAACACAGGCTTGCAGGGCGATGGAAAAGTTTTCTGGAAGGAATGTTGAAGTCGTCGGCACTCATCCTGTGTTCGGGCCTAGAGTCAGCGGCATAGACGGCCAGACTTTTGTGCTGACTCCTGTGAGAGGGAAAAAATGGCTGGGCTGGCTTCAGGAAAAACTTGAGAAGCACAAGGCTAAAATAGTAATTTCAACTCCGGAGGAGCATGACCGAATCATGGCTGTGGTCCAGGGGCTGACTCATTTCACTTACATTTCAACAGGCAAAACACTTCAGGAATTGGGGATTGACGTCAAGAGGTCTAGGCAGTTTTCCTCTCCGATTTATGAGCTTATGCTGGACATGATAGGTCGGATTATTGGCCAGGATCCTAGACTGTATGCTGAAATACAGATGCAGAATCCTGAAGTCCTTAAGGTCCACAAGGCTTTCATAAGGACTGCAAGCAAGCTCAGCAGTATTGTAAAAGAAAAAAATGAAAAAGAGTTTGTCGAGCTTATGGTGGAGTCTGCAAGACACTTCGGCGACGTGGACCGTGCTATGGGAAGGAGCGACAAGGCGATATTCTCTTTGGTTTCAGAGTTAGATAGATTGAAGAATTCCATAGGGCAGGAACTGTGCCTGAAGCACATCTACTCCGGGAAGATTCATCTAGGCATAGTCAAGTCTGTAAGCCCTGACGAAGTTGTTCTCGAGGATAATGGAAAGGAGTTCACATTGAAGCTGTCTAACATACAAATCATGCGGAATAGCGAGAGAATCAAATTCAAGGCAGAGCGTTTTGGCAGCACTTCAAGGGACTTTTCAGTTGTATTGGAGGAGAAGGCTGACGAAGACTTCCTTTCAGACTTGCTTGCTAAAACAAATGAGAATATTCTGGCCGTGAAAGTCAAGGACGTTTACAAGGGCGAGAAGCTCGGCAAAGGAAAGAAGAGCGTCTGCTTTACAGTCGAATTGATTAACCAGGATTCTAAGAACACGGAAAAATCTATTGCTGAATTCTTTGAAAAGATTGGCGGGACTTTAAGATGAAAAAGGTTGTTGGAGTCATAGGCAGCGACGGCCCTATTTCAAGCGAGATTGCAGGCATGGCTGAAAAGATTGGAAGCGAGATAGCTAGAAAAGGTTTTGTCTTGTTGTGCGGCGGCCGCGGCGGAGTCATGGAAGCAGCCTGCAGGGGCTGTAAAAATAATGGCGGGCTTACTGTCGGCATACTACCCTCACTGGACAAAATGCAGGCAAACAAGCATGTAGACATTGCAATTCCAACATCCTTAGGTTATGCCAGAAATGCAATAGTTGCCTCAGCGCCAGACATCTTAATATCGATATACGGCAGTGCCGGCACTCTGGCTGAAATCGCAATGGCCTTAAACTACAAAAAACCAGTCGTAATCGTGGAGTCTTCTGGAGGCATTTCAGAGGAAATCAAAAAACTGAAACTAAACGGCGAATACACACAGCTGATACACTACTCCACACCAGAAAAAGCAGTCGAAACTGCGGCAAAACTGATTTAGCAAACAACCTCTCTTAGGCGGGAGATATTGCACAATTATATACAAAAAGAAGAAACACAAGATGTTGATAATAACCTGCTGGGAAAGCAGTCAAACAGACATCAACGAATACAGGAACGAGTTGAGGAGGAGTAAAAGAGGTGAGAAAAGTGGATGAGGAATGTTTTTGCGGGGCTAAAGCGCGCAGGATAAAGACGCAGCTCGAGCTCTATGACGGAAATGTTGTGATAAACGACGTGGATGCGTTATACTGTCCCAAGTGCAATCAAGAGCTTTTGACGACAAAGGATGTGAAGAAGGCCAGAGAGAAGCTTAAAGAAATCTTGCCCGGATTCCAGGCTTTCAGCATACGCAAGAAGATAACGAAAGTCGGCAACAGCCTCACAATCCCCTTGGCCAAAGAACTGATAGAATACATGGGCTTAAAGAAGGGCGAGGAAGTCAGAATAATACTGAAAAACCGAAACAGGCTGATAGTGGACGTGGCTTGAGGACAATTTTTTAAGTCTTGTGTTGCATAACTTACTCTAAAATGGCTAAAGAAGAAAAGAAGGGTTTTTTGTCCAAGCTTTTGGACAGTTTGGACAAGAAGTTTGAAGCTAAGGCGAAGTCTAAAAAGTGCGGTTGCTGTTGTTCAAAGGAATGCAGTGAGTGAAGATGCTGCAGGAATCCGTTGACTACTTGGTTTATTCCGTTTTCAATGTCGAAAAGGAGTCTAAGCTGGGCGAGTTTTTGAACTTCTTTGTTTACGATTCAGTCAAGATTATCCTCCTGCTTTTTTTGATGATAATGTTCATCGGTTTTTTGAGGACTTACATGCCTCAAAAGAAGATTAAGAAATGGTTGAGTCACGCCCGATATGGCGTTGGCCATTTCGCAGCGGCTTTGTTTGGCGCGGTAACTCCCTTCTGCTCCTGCTCTTCAATACCGATTTTCATAAGTTTCATCAAGGCCGGAGTTCCTTTGGGAATAACTTTTTCTTTCCTAACAACCTCTCCAATAGTCAATGAATACTTGGTTGTGTTGATGCTCGGTTTCTTTGGTTGGAAGATTACCGCGGCTTACGTTGCCAGCGGCCTGGTCATCGGCACTTTGACCGGTTTGGTCATCGGCAGATTGAATTTGGAAAAGCATTTGGAAAAAGACGTGACTTCGGGGGTTGTTGACGATAAATTTGTTTTCAAGTCATTCAAGTCAAGGGTTGGATTCGGTTTTAACGAGGCGTTGTCTATTGTAAAACGACTGTGGTTTTGGGTTCTTGTGGGAGTTGGAGTTGGCGCTGCCATACACGGCTATATTCCTGAAGAAACCATACACGCTATAATCTCTGCTGGAGGTGTTTTCACAGTTCCGATTGCGGTTTTGATTGGAGTTCCCTTGTATGCGAACTGCGCTGCCTTGGTGCCCATAGCACTTGTTTTGTTTCAGAAGGGAGTGCCGCTTGGAACAGCTTTGGCGTTCATGATGGCAACCTCTACCTTAAGCCTGCCTGAAGCAGTAATACTAAGAAGAATAATGCGCCTGCATTTGATAATAACATTCTTTGGAATCGTCACAGCAGCAATAATATTCACGGGATACGCATTCAACTATCTCCAAAGTTTGTTGGTCTGAAAGACAGAATGAAAGTTGTTCCAGTTGCTTTCGACAGCTTGGGTGTTCGTAGCATGGCTTCTTTGGTTGAAGCTGGCGGCAAGAAGGTTTTCATCGACCCTAGCGCTGCGTTGGGGCCTATTAGGTATGGCTTGCCTCCTGCTGGTGTGGAATTGCAGGCTTTGGATGAGGCCAAGAAGGCGATTCGTGAGATTGCATTACAGTCTGACATATTGATAGTGACGCATTATCATTACGATCATCATGACTCTGACGAGGATTTCTACAAAAACAAGGTTGTTTTGGCTAAGAGTATTTCAGAAAACATCAATTACAGTCAGAAGGGCAGGGGAGGTTATTTCAAAAAGCAGGTTGAGAATGCCTGCAAGCTGGAATTTGCAGACAACAAAAGTTTCAGTTTTGATGATGTGAAAATAACTTTCTCGCCTCCTTTCCCGCACGGGCCTGAAGGCATAAGGCTTGGTTTTGTTTTGATGTGCTGTATTGAATGCAAGAAAGAAAAAATCTTGTTTGCCAGCGACTGTCAGGGTCCTGTGAGCGAGCAGGCTAGAGACTGGATTATAGAAAGAAAGCCGGACTTGCTGGTAATGGATGGGCCGCCAACCTACCTTTTGGGCTACAAGTTCAGCGTGCAGAATCTGGAAAAAGCGAAAGAAAACATGCTTGCAATAATGAAAGAAACAAATGCAAAAGTGATACTAGACCATCACCTTTTGAGAGACTTGAACTACCGGAAGCATTACGCTGAAGTCTTTGACACTGGAAAAGCGTTCACAGCTGCTGAATTTCTCGGCAAAGAAAATAATATGCTGGAAGCCCATAGGAAAGAACTTTGGAAAGGCAAAAAGCCGAACTACACCATGATTCCTCTGAAAAAAGACGTGAAATACGACTGAACCTCTATTCTTATGAAGTAACTCTACAATAGATATAACTTTTTAGGAGGTGTTTGAAATGGAATCAAAGGACAAGTGTCGTTGCGGTGTTGTGAACTTGGTAACCATTGCCGGTTTGGTTGTTGTTTTGCTGGCTGTTGTTCTGCTGCAGAAGCCTGCGCAGACTACGGTAACTCCGGTAATCAACGTGGTTGACAACACAACGCACACAATGTCTTACTCAAGCGGAATCAGCGTTTCGGGCTATTCTGAAGAGGAAGTCAGTCCAGACAAAGCCGTCTTGTCCATTGACGTTGTGACTGAAAACAAGACTGCAAAGAACGCTAAAGACTTGAACAGCGAAATATCCAAACAAGTAGTTGCGGCGTTAAAAAAACATGGCATTGCAGACGAGAATATTGAGACCAGCGGCTACTATCTCAGCGAGCAGACTGAGTGGGATTCCGAATCCAGCAAGAATGTGCCGTCAGGCTACAAGCTCACGCACACCATCAAGGTTACTGTAGCCAAGTCGAGCGGGGCAAGTCTTGACGTTGCTGGCGTAGGAAAGCTGATAGATGCTGCGGTTGACGCAGGAGCAAATGGCGTAAACTCAGTGTCCTACGGCCTGACCAAGGAATCCGAAAAGGCTATAAAGGACAAACTTTTGGTCAAGGCGATTGAAGACGGCAGTAAGAGGGCTGGAGACATGGCCTCCCAGTTTGGAGTCACCCTTGGCAGTCTGGACAGCGTTTCAGAGTCAAACTACTACAGCTATGGAAGCTACTACTATGAATCAAGCAGCTACAGGGACTATTCCACAAAAGAGTCGTACACCTCGATTTCCCCACAGAAGGTGACGGTGTCAGTCAGCGTGTCCATGTCCTACAAAATAGCCTGATGAAATGTAGTGCATGCAAGCTTGAATTGGGGCTGTTGAAAAACACAGTCCCAAATACCTTTTTTACAACCCTTTTTTTAAGCCTATATAGGTTTTAATCCAAGTATATTTCTGCCATGCGTTTGTTGAATCTGGAGCTGGAAAACTGGAGCTGCCATAGCAATCTTAGTTTGGATTTGTCTAATGGCCTGCAGATTGAAGGCCGCAATGGCAGCGGCAAGACCAGCATTCTTGAAGCAATCCGGTTTGTTTTTGCTGAAAGCGCTTTGGGCTACAAAAACCGCGTGAAAAACGGCGCGCGGTCAGCCAGAGTTTCACTGGCCTTCACCAAAGACGGCAGCAGGTATGTGATTGAAAAAGAACTTTTTGTGGACAAGCAGTCTACTGCCAGGATGCTGTGCAACGACACTGTTGTTGGAGATAATCCAACGAGCGTCTACCGATGCATGCAGAACATTGTGGACGAAAACATTTTCGACAAACTTCTTTACATCCCCCAGGGGGGGTTGACTTCCATAGTTGAAAGTTTGTCGAGGAAGGAAGGCAGGAAGGAGCTGGACTCATTGTTTGGCCTGGAGAAGTTTGACAGAGTCTATAAGGAATCTGCCGAAGACTTGAAGGAGTCCAAGATTAAGCTGGATTTTATAGTCGAGCAGCTTGCCCGGCATCCTAAAGACGCAGGCATGCAGTATGCAGATGAATTAAAGAAGTTTGGGGGTGAGAAAGCAAGCCTGGAAACTGAGGTAAAAAGGCTTGTGGATGAAGTCAAAAAACTGGATTTTGAGTTGGAGAAGGCCAGCAGTAAAATAGCTGAAATTGACAAGGTCAAAAGGGAGTTGGACAAGCTCAACGAGGAGTTGAAGAAACTGGACTTGGATTTTGCAAAGACAGCAGTTGAGTCTGAAAGCCTCAGGCAGCGTCTTGAAGGAATGTCCAAGATGTCTTCAGAATTCACAGTTCTAAGCAAAAGAGAATTCGAAATCTCTAAGTATTTGGACATCAGGGAGTTTTTGGCCAAGTTGGAGAAGGCCAGAGAAAAACAGTCTGCAATGAAAGTCGACCGAGATAGAGAGCGTTTGATTACACTGAAGGGCGAGCTTGCTGGCAAGCAGGATGTCGAGAAAAAATACTCTGACTTTGAAAAACAACTGCGTGAAAATGAGGCTTTGAAGGCTGCTGTGGAGCACGACTTGAAGCAGCAGGAGTCCAGACTGCAGGAGCTGCAGGGCTTGGATGGCAAAGCAAAATGCCCCAGATGCGGGCAAATATTGACGCAAGAGCATTTAGCCCAGGAGAGAGCTCTTGGAGAGGAA
>VGJA01000032.1 GCA_016867655.1 Candidatus Altarchaeales archaeon
GAAGTTGAGCTTGCGGTAATCATCGGCAGGCAGGCCAGAAATGTTCCCAAAGAAAAGGCTTACGACTTTGTTTTAGGCTACACCATCTGCCAGGACATCACTGCCAGAGACATTCAACTGCAATTGAGGCAGAAGAACGAGCAGTGGGACATCGCCAAGGCGTTTGACACCTTCGCTCCGCTTGGACCCTGGGTTGCGACCACTTCTGGCATAAAAAACCCCCACAGCCTTAGGATTAGCCTGAAGGTGAACGGCAAGTTTAGGCAGGACTCCAACACCAAATACATGATATTCAAGATTCCTGAAGTCATTGAATACCTTTCTTCAGTGATGACCCTGCTTCCGGGAGACGTCATATCCACTGGAACCCCCAAAGGCGTGGACTTAATCAAAGAAGGCGATTTGTTGCAGGCTGAAATAGAAAAAATAGGGGTGTTGGAAAACAAAGTGGTGAAATAGTTTATTACTGTAAACAAAATATCTATTAACATGCTTACCAAGCGTATCATCCCTTGTTTGGATTGTGATTTGAGCGTGCCTGAAGGCAGGGTTGTTAAGGGCATCAGGTTCAAGCAGATTAGGTATGCTGGCGTTCCCTGGGAGCTGGCCAGAAGGTATAGCGAGGAGGGCGCTGATGAAATCGTGTTCTTGGACATCACTGCTTCGCACGAGAGGAGGGAGACTATGGCTGATGTCATTGAGAAGACTGCGGAGCAGGTTTTCATTCCTCTGACTGTTGGAGGAGGTATTAAAAGTGTTGCTGACATGCAGAAGATATTGCGTGTTGGGGCTGACAAGATTACTGTCAACACTGCTGCAATCAAAAAACCCAGTATTGTGAAAGAGGGTAGTAGAAAGTTTGGAAGCCAGTGCATTGTAGTTGCCGTAGACTCTAAGAGGAGCGGGAAAACCAAGAGTGGTCATGAGTGTTACATCTATGGCGGCCGGCAGGAGACTGGTTTGGACACTTTGGAGTGGGCTCGCAAGGTTGAAAAATTGGGTGCCGGAGAGATTATGCTGACTTCCATGGACAGAGACGGCACTAAAGACGGCTATGACTTGGAGCTTACGAAATTGGTTTCAGAAAACGTTTCCATTCCAGTCATCGCTTCAGGAGGAGTTGGAAACCCAAAACACATACTGGAAGCCTTCACCAAAGGGAAGGCTGACGCGGCACTGGCCGCAAGCATATTCCACTACAACGAATACGGTATAAAACAGGTGAAGGAGTATCTCAGAGTTAATGGCGTTAAAGTTCGCTGACTTTTTCTGTTCTAAAGGCGATTTCCTGCATTTTTCTTCTAAGGTCATCTGGGTACTTTGTCGCCTGATCAACTATTTCGGCAGGATTTGGTAGTTCTTGGAAGTTTACTTTGCGCATTGCCTTCTTGACTTCTGGTATGCAGCCTCCGTCCATGCTTAAGTAACTAATTCCAAGACTTGCATAAGCCAGCGCGTTGGCTCTGTCGCCTCCGGCTTCACCGCACAGTCCAACGGGAATACCGTGCTTTTTTCCAGTGGCTATGATGCTTGCTATTGGACGTATGACCAGTCCGTCAAGGGCTTTGGCCGAGACTCTAGTCCGCTCGGCGCCTGTGGTATAAGATGTCAAATCGTTTGACCCAATGCAAAGGCTTATTATCCATTGATTTTTTTCGTCGTCGATTCCATTTGTTATGATTAGTTCTGTTGTCGACTCTACTGCGGTTTCCGGTTTTTCCAACAGCGGTATTATGCGTATGCCGTCTGAGTGTCTGATGCCTGCTCGTTTCAACGCAGCTATCGTGTCTCTGACATCCAACGGGCTTATTGTCATTGGGAGCATTATGTGTATCTCATGGTCGTGTTCCGCTCCTTTGGCCTTCAGCTCCTCTTTAACTTCTCTTATTGCTTCCAGGAATGGCTTGATGAATATCTCCTCGTTTTGCAATGCGAAGTTTATTCCCCCAGGCCAGACGCCTGTCCTACGTACTTTTTCATCTAGCTCGTATTCTCTAACCAATGGAATGAGTGTCTCCGGAAGATTCTTGTCTCTTCCATAGTCTGGAATCCTAAATACTATTGGTTTCTTTGCGTTTGCCTTCAGGTGTTCTGCATGTTCTGGTCTTCCAGAAAGCCTCGCAGCGATAAATTTATCATGGTTTCTCATTGACTCCCTCTCATATGTCTCTATGGTGTGCCTAATCTCCTCCTTGAAATGTTTTTTAAGCTCTTGTGGGATCAATTCTGCTGTCGGTTGAATATGTTCGGCCTCCAGCTCAAGGGCAACCCTCTCAACAATGTGTTCTGTCCTGAACAGTCCAATTCCTTCCGCGCCCATTCCTGTTGCGCCAGTGTGCCTCTTCCACTTGTGTATCTCAATGCCCAGCTCCCTTGCCTTCTTTCTGGCATTGCCTTCCTCGTCAACGTTGATGTCTTTCACCCATCTGACAAACTGTCTATCACTTCCCGTAATCTCTGCTGGTATTGGTTCTTCAATTCTGATGCTGCACAGAATGCGTGTCTGTTCGCCTGGAGTCTGGCTTTCAATTCTGACTGTGTCTCTTACGTTTGAGGCGCTGAACGAATACTTTACTCCTCCGTATTCCGCGAGCCCTACTATCTTCGTAACAAGGTCATCCTCTCTTGTTATGTTCGCCATCAGGGGTATTGTTGGACCACCCTTGATTGCCGCCGGAAGATGTATGCTTCTCGCCTGTGCCGCCCTGGCTTTCAGCCCCTCTCTTTTCTCTATGATTTCGCTTAATGTCCTTGGTGTCGGGTTTACAATGACCACTCCATCCGGGTCGTCCACAACCACAAGCTCGCCTGTCCTTATTTCGCCGATTCTTTTTCCAACTCTCAACACAGTCGGAACCCTTGCTTTCTTTATGCTTATGCAAAAGTGGCTTAATTCTGACCCTGTTCCTTCAACAACTCCTGCGAGCCTGCCTTCAAAGGGCTCTGTGTTTAGTATGCTCTCAAAGCTGTCGCCTACTATCACGCTATCGAATTTGACGTTTTCCAGCGTATGCAACAGTATCCCTCTTTTTGATGTTCCAGTCAATGCTTCCATAATGTAGTCTCTTGCAGTTTCAACCATGCCCAAAACCTGCGTCGGCATTTGATGTATATACCCTTCAAACACCTGTTTTGTCGCCCATTCAGCACATGGATGGTCTGGGTCGCATATCCTAACCGCTATATCCTCGGCGTTTCCAATGACTATATGCCCTACTGCTGTAACCCTCTGTTCCTCATAGCTAGGTCCACAGCCATATATGTCGTCGCTCACTTTTCTGGCCACCTCTTTGTCAATTCCATCAAAAATACTGCCGAATTTACTTTTGCGTTCCCTCTGTAGTCTCCCCCTTGTCTTGGAGTCAGCGTCTTTAGGTATCTGGTTTCCAAGCAGGAACCTGACACCGTCTCCGATTGCATCACGGTCTAATCCCCCTAAAACACTCTTTACTATCCCTGCTAACTTCTCTTTTTTTATCCCCTCAACCTGTTCTCTTACCTCTACCAGAGCCGCAATAACCCTTCTTCTGTCTTCCTCTGTGCCTGCAAGCTCCTCCTCCGCTTTTGTTAACCCAGCCATGTTTATCTCCTCCACCAGCTGGGGGTTTAGTTTTGATGTGTCAACACCTTTTGGAAGCCTTATCCTGTCTGCACATGCCCTGGCGCATGCTTCAACCGCTTTTTCAATAAGCTGGCTGACTTCAGCAGTGCATTCTGCTTCAGTCCCTCCAATGGTTCTTTCCGGCACAGGAATGTCCTTCACGTCCACAACAAAAGCAGGGCCGAATTCAATCTCCCCTGTGCCAAGACCCTCCCCCTTCAGGGTCTTCTCACCCCATACTGGCGCAATGGCTTTGTCTATATTGTCCAACTCTTTCGGCGTGATGCCTCCCGAGATGAGCATCTCACGCAGATAAGAAACATATGCCCTTGGGTTTTTGAGCGTATACTGCTGTTTTCCAGGCTCTGTTGCCAAACCTTCCAGATACCTGACATACGAGGCCTTTTCTTCAGGAGGCAGGGAATTCAAATTCAAAGCAGAGGCTATGTTACCCTTTGCCTCAAGAAAATCCATTATCTGTATGAGCCTCCTGCGCTCTTGGATTCCTTCAACAGTCATAACCAGTGGGTTCCTAAACTTCCCGTCTCTTGTGCCTGTAACGTCCCCACTCCTCAAACCTCCCGCTTCATGTAGCTGTTTGAGGTTCTTATCAACTTTGGCGTCATCAGTCTCCCTGGAAATGTTAACGACAACCCTTTTTTCTGTCATATACTACCTCTTGGGCGTTTCTAGTATAAATAATTCAGCAATGACTTTCAGACGGCCGACAACCCAAAAAAAGATGCCACTACTTTTTCTCTATCATCTGGTCTATCCTGCCTGCAGGAGGAACCATCGGAAGAGTGCACTCGTGAGGGTCTACTGGTATGTCCACTATGTAAGGCTGGTTGCTTTTGACTGCTTTTTTCAGAGCCTCCTTTATTTCAGACGGTTTTTCAACTCTGATTCCTTTGGCTCCGAAGGCTTCTGCATACTTTACGAAATCCGGGACTTCCCCCAGGTAGGTATGACTATACCTTTTGTTGTAGAACAAGTCCTGCCATTGCTTGACCATGCCTAGATAGCGGTTGTCCAATAGGACGACTGTTAGCGGTATTTTTTCCACGACACAGGTTGCCAAATCCTGGCCTGTCATCAAAAAGCTTCCTTCGCTTCCAACATCTATGACCTTGCATTCTGGCCTCGCCACTTTCGCTCCAATGGCCATCGGAAAGCCGGCCCCCATGGTCCCCAAACCGCCAGATGTTATGAAGTTTCTCGCATGCTTTATGTTCAAATAGTGGGCAGCCCACATCTGGCACTGGCCGACTTCAGTGGTGATTATCGTCTTTTCGTCAATCAAAGCGTTCAACTCCTTCATGACACGCTGCGGCTTAATCGGCTTACTGTCATAGTCATAGAACGGAGCATACTCCTTCTTGTATTTCCTCAATTTTTCCTGCCAGGGTCCTTCCTTAGTCTTCAATTTACCAACGATTGCGTTTATGTTCTGCAGTATCAGCTTGGCGTCTCCAACAATCGGAATGTCAAACCTGACGTTCTTTCCGATTTCTGCAGAATCGATGTCAGCGTGGATTATCTTCGCATTTGGCGCAAAATGCATTGCATTGGCCGTAATGCGGTCTGAAAACCTGCAGCCTACTGCAAAAAGGACGTCGCATTCTGTGACCATCAAGTTTGCTGTCTTCCTGCCGTGCATTCCAATCAAGCCCAGTGACAGAGGGTGGTCTTCAGGGAAACAGCCTTTACCCATCAACGTTGTCGAAACTGGAATATTCAAAGACTCCGCTAATGCCATAAGTTCCCTGCTTGCGTTGGCTGAAATAACGCCCCCTCCTGCCAGTATGACAGGCCTCTCTGCTTCAGTCAAAAGTTTGGCAGCCTCCTTAAGCTGGTTTGGATGCCCCCCAGAGACAATAATCTTGTATCCCGGCAGTGTGACCTCCTTCGGATACTCAAACTTTTCCACCAACTCCCTTTGCTGTATGTCCTTCGGCAGGTCAATCAAAACCGGGCCCTGCCTCCTGCTTGAAGCAATCATAAACGCCGCCTTAACGGAACTCGCTATCTTGTCGGGGTCAGTAACCTGAAAGTTGTGTTTGGTTATCGGCATCGTTATCCCAACAATGTCAGCCTCCTGGAATGCGTCGTTTCCTATTGCAGGCACCTTGACCTGGCCTGTTATGGCAACCATGGGCGTTGAGTCGCAGTGGGCGTCAGCAATACCAGTAACCAAGTTGGTTGCTCCAGGACCAGAGGTTGCAATGCAAACTCCAACCTTCCCAGACGCCTTTGCATAGCCTTCTGCTGCGTGCGCGGCGCACTGCTCGTGCCTCATCAATATATGCCTCAAATCCCTCTTGTCCACGTCATAGAGTATGTCATAGACGTCCATTATGTTCCCGCCAAGGATTCCAAACATGTGTTTGACGCCCTCCTTGATGAGGGATTTTACAAGCGCTTCCGAACCTTTCATCTTGCCTTTTTGGAGCATATCCCAGTAGGCGAGCTGCCTTCTCCAGAGCATGTGCCTGAGCTGGTTCTTGCTAGTATAGTCTATCCTGCTGAGATAAGCTCTTATAGTATTGCTTTGTGAATATAGTAATAGGCTTTTGTTTTAATAAAATGGCAGCTGGCTTGTTTGAAGGACAGTCCCGCGAGGAGTTCAAAAACGACGTGTCAAAGCTTGTTTCAGCGATGGGTTATTCAATCCAGTCTTCAGGCTCTTCCGAAGGCGGGCTGTTTTTTACTGTGACCAAGTCAGAGCCCCTCGGCGACGTGAAAACTTTGATTTACGTGTTCACCATCAGTAAGAGTGTTTCACAGCACATGATAAATGAAGCATCCAAGCTTGCCTTAGAGCATGGAATCTCCAAGGTTGTGCTATTGTCCACTTCCGGGTTCTCGGACACAGCATTGAAGTACTGCAGCAAGCACAACATAACCTTTTTCGACAGAAAGGGATTTGAGGAACTGCTGCAGAAATACTCCATATCCCTCTCAGGAATGGAGAAGATTTTTGAGTATTCCTTTGAATTGGGCATGACAATGTCTGAAGCAACACGTGTTTTTGAGCGCGAGCGCGGCAAAAAATTCCTGGGCTTCGGAGTTGACGAAAGAATAGTTGAAGTCTCCGGGAGATACGCTCCAGTCGGCAGCTTTCTTCTGACCAGAACTGAAGAAGTCAAAACCGGTCTTTCAAAGACGTTGAAGAATGTGAAAAAATCCAACTTCTTTTACGTCAACTTGCACACCAACGAACTCTGCTACATAAGCAGGGGCTTGGGCAAGGGCGTCAAAATGGCGTCTTCAGACATCCTAAACCGTCTGATGTTCCTAACGCTGAGTTCTGTGGAAATGTTAGCAGATATAGTGAAGAGGGGCGTGATGGATATGGGCGAGATGCATGACAGATACGAGTTGTTTTACGAGAACAATAGAAATGACCTGCAGCTGCTTTGGGAGGATGGTTTGATAGCAACCACAACAGACCGGAGGGGTTTCATACCCAACTTGACGATTCCCGCTTTTGACAACCCCCGATACAACGTCAGGGGTTTCACTTCGGTAGTAAAATCCGTTCCAAGCAGCTTTGAGGTTGATTCGCTTAAGTTTGAGCCTAAGGATGTTGTGAAGCTGCTTGAAGTTTTTTTTGCGGCAAAGGGCGAGGTCAGGGAAGTCATCTACCTGCCTTACTACACATGCAAATACGTCGACGACAAGGGCATGTCCCGGACTAAGGTGCTTTTAGCGCCTAAATACCTTGTTTAGCTTATAATAGAAGGCAAAGACCTAATAGTAAATATCGGTTGACGTGGAAGTGGTAGGATAAGCGTTAGAACAGAAAACGGAAACTTCGGGAAACTGTGAAAACCGGAAACTGCTCATGCCAATGGCATGAATCCCCTTTAGGGGGAGAACTGAAGACTGAAAACCGGAAACCGTGAAATGAAAGTAAGCAAAATAAACACCTCCTCTTTTGCAATATCGAGGGATGCTGAACACAGGGTCAGGGAGATGGCTGCTGTTGACTCAAAGTATGGCATAAACGTCACTTTGACTGGGAGATACGCCCCTTTGGCTAAATTCAAGGTGACGCGGCGTGAGAAGGTTATAAGCGGTGCGATAAATTTTCTGGCGCTCAAGAAGACTGTGTATTCCGAGAACAGCAACTTTTTTTACGTCAACTTGGCCAACGCAAGATTGGTGTATGTCAGCGGGAAAAGCAGGCACGGCATTGAATTGGCTGACGTAGAGTTTTTTGAGAGACTTTTGGGTTTGCCTTCCAAGACAATCAGCGCATTTGGTTTTCTGCTTGAAAACGGTTCGACAAAAAAGGATGAGATAGACGAGGACATACTGGACGAGCTGCTGGCGCACGGCCTGGCCGAGGAATATCTGTATGAAAGGAATATCCTTCTCGATTATGCGATACGCGAGGTGGTGGATTTTGTTGGAAAGCCGCCTGAAGGCAGGAGAGAGCTGGTCAAGCCAACTTACATATTGCCGTCTTTTGGCAGCGCGAAATACAACATAAGCAATTTCCTGGAGGTTGACGACACCATTGAAGCTTCCTATGAAAAAGACATCGTGAAATACGGCGAAGAGCAGGTGAGCGGAGTTTTGGGCACTTTGTTCCGGGGCAAAGTAGATGTGGTTGAAATAGCCTACTTGCCTTATTTCCAGTATCGCACCATAGAGGTTGGAACAGGCAGGCAGGAAACCCACCTCTTGCCCTGTTTGAAGGGCAAAACAAAGTTTGCTTACACTCGTCCGTTCAAATTAAGGCCGATTTCCATCTACTCTATGGGAGTTGGAGCCAGGGTTATCCCCATAGAAGGGGAGGTGATAACCTTTGACGACATCGCTGACTTGAAGCAGGCGAAAGACGAGATTAGGAGGAGGATTATAACGCCGTTGAAGACCGGGTTTTCAGGGCAGTCTGGGTATGAACTAAGCGGCGGAATACTTTTTTACGGGCCTCCAGGCTGCGGCAAAACCTATCTGGCTAAGGCTACTGTCGGCGAAGTGGGCATATCCTTCATCTCAGCCAACATTGAGAACATTATGGGTGAGGGGGTGGACATGGCAGCAGGGAAACTGCACGACATCTTCGAATACGCTAGGAGTGCGGCGCCCTGCGTTTTGTTTTTTGATGAAATAGACACGATTGCGTCCAGAAGGGATTTGCATCAATCTGCTTCCATAGTCAACCAGCTTTTGACTGAGATGGACGGCATCACGGGTTTGGGCAAGGACATAATCATCATCGGCGCTACCAACATGCCCTGGCGCATTGACCCAGCACTGCTGCGCGGAGGTAGGTTCACAGAGCAGATTTACCTCAAACCACCTGACTTTGAGTCGAGGGTTGAGATTTTTGAAATACATTTGAAGA
>VGJA01000033.1 GCA_016867655.1 Candidatus Altarchaeales archaeon
TGGCTGAACGGCCACCCAACCCAAAGACTGCCAAACAACGTAAACGTCTCCTTCAAACACATCGAAGGAGAAAGCATCCTACTGATGCTGGATGAAAAAGGCATTGCCGCCTCAACAGGCTCAGCATGCTCAAGCAAAAGCCTCGCGCCAAGCCACGTATTAACCGCAATAGGTTTGAAGCCTGAAGAATCCCACGGAAGCCTAAGAATGACCTTAGGAAAACAGAACACTATGGAAGACATAGACTACGCGCTGGAAGTCCTGCCTGAAGCGGTAAACAAGCTCAGGAAGATATCGCCGTTCGCTAGGTGACTTCGGTTTTTTCCGAAAGAAACCCTCCTTTTTTATATCCCTGGTTTTCGGATATTAACTTATGAAATTTTTCAAGAATTTGTTGGTTTTGGTTTTTATGGTTTTGCTGGTTGTTCCGCAGGGTCTGGCTGACGGCGGTTTTTTCCCTCCGGTTTACTACAAGGAGGATTTGTTTGAGCCTTCGCAAAAAGCTGTTTTAATCCATGACGGAGTGACTGAACAATTGATTCTGCAGGTTTCTTACAAGGGTAATATGACTGACTTCGCTTGGATTGTTCCGACTCCAGGTTATCCTGAAGTCAACAAATCTTCTAGTTTGCTTTTTGAGGAACTGCATTTTTTGACTGAGCCTGATTACGTTCAGGCTCCTGACTTGCGTTGGGGTTATGCACTTTCAGGCCTTAAGGAGTCTAACGGCGTTCTGGTGCACGAGCAGATGCAAGTAGGCATTTTTGAAGTTACCATTCTTTCTGCTGACGATTCAGACGCTTTGATTGACTGGCTTAACGACAATCAATACAGCATAAGTTCCAGGGCTTCCGAGGTTCTTCAGGAGTATGTTGACGAAGGCTGGTTTTTCACAGCCATGAGAATCAACCTTGAGCCCAGTGATGAGAAACTGTTTGAATCCTTGAGGAAGATTAATCCCCAGATAAACAGTTCGGAGCAGGCTGTTGAATTGCTGACAGTGCATCTGATGAAGGCGGTTAAAACAGAATTATTGTATTCTGAAGTTGACGGCATTTCGACTGTTCTTGATTACGGTGAGGTTGACGGCGAGCCTTCTCTTGGAAGATATTACGGCGACGACGGCGGCGTTTACTATGTGGAAAAGATGATGGTTCCGCCTTACTACCGTTCCGGGCGTCCTGAAAGGATTATTAACGAATTACAGTACACCAGCATCTACGAGCGTTACAACGGATTCCTGCCTGAACACATGAAGTCTGAAGTTGTGAACAGCGTCTTTTGGAAGCTTTCAAGCAGGACTGAGTTGCCTTACCCTGAATCGTGTTATTCAGGCCAGAATGCCTTGAACAGCGAGTACTGCTATATTTGGTATTTCACGAAAAAGGATGAGGAATACAAGATACTTAAGGATGCTGAATGCGGTCCTTATTGCGAACTCATTTCCAAAAGCAAGGACAAGTACACCAAAGAGGATTTGTCTAAAGTTGCGGCTTACGCCATATTGAACGGAGATTCACACATCAAAGAATACTTCAATGTCTTGGTTGAGAGGCCAAGCTGGTATTACAATGACAAAGACATGTTTGAGTACGTCAAAAGGCAGGTTGACTCCAGGCTTTACGACACCCTCCACTGGAGGGCGAACAAGATAAAGCAGGAAATTCAGGAAAAGGTTACACTGGAGTTTGAAAACAAGACCGGGCTTGAATTTCTCAACATTTATTCCATTGCCGAATATGTTGCCGAGAAGACTATTGAAGAATTTGATTCCAGTGTTGGCTATTACAAGTCTACTGCCTATAAGTTTGGCTTGCTTGACGAATCTGAGTTCAACCGTCTTTACAGTCTTTATTCCGGAACTCACAACGACCTTGAGTTGTCTGAAAGCTTGAAGCCTATTGTTGAAAACGTCGTCTACTGGAACCAGAAGAACACGCAGAGGCGCGTTGGGGTGGGCACGATACAGCCGGTTTCATTGTCTTTCAAAAGCAGGCAGTTAATTTATCCTTTGAAGATTTCTTCAGTCAACAAGGGTTCCAGCGAAATCCTTTTGTATGTTTTCGCCAAGCACAAAACCAGGATAGACGGCTTTGACGTGGAGTATGCCAAGTGGATTGAGCCCGAGGATATAGAGAATTTCAAGAACTTGGGCGAGCTTTTGGACGACCACTATTTTTTGACCAAGTTCAGGCGCACCATGTGGGCTAAAGAAATGACTGAAGATTTGGTTATCGAGAAGGCGGCCAGCAACCTTCCGGTAGTGCACAAGGTTTACGAGCTGGATTACTGGGCCAGTTGGATTCTGCTTCTTGCAGGAATAATTCTGTCCTACTTTCTAGGGCTTGCTGTCAACATATTGCCTGCATTCTTGGCTGGCTTGCTTTCATTTATTGCAAGAAAGTCGAAAATAGGCGTCTCAATCTCAAGGCTTTTCCTCTACAGCCTATTCATGCCTGCAATCGCCTTTGGAGTATTGGTTCTAGCCCACTTGACGAAGACAGACGCCATAGTGTTCATAGCCCAACTGCCGATTGAAATAGCCTACGGGCTTATGCACATGCTCAACATTCCGGCATGGATTAGCGTTCCAGCCATATTCACTTTAACCAGCTGGATTTTTTTCACAACAACGCACGTCACCTGGACTGCAGTAAGGCTGGCATTCAGTCGCAAAAATAAAAAAGAAATTGAAAAAGAAGCGCAGTTTAACGACACAACAACATCCTCATGCTGATAAACATAAGACCGAACTCTAAGGCGTTACTGTCATAATCTTTCTCGCCTGCTCAGGATACTTGGCAATAAATCTTATTTCATCGTCAACCAGCGGGAGCTGAGTGTGGACGTTGGCGTATCTCGCCAAGTCCAAAACCTTTTTGGCTTCATCCTCATCCTTGAATTCAATCTCCAGTTTGCCGGCCACGTTTCTGAAACCCTTGATTCCGGAGTATTCTCCTGCTACTATTTGCCTTCCAGTCTCAATTATCTCGGGCTCTCCCCTGCCGAGCTCTTCATAATGGTAAAGCTCGTAGTTTCTGGCATCCTTCAAAGCCCCGTCAGCGTGAATCCCGGACTCGTGGGCGAAGGCGTTCGAGCCTACAGCAGGCTGGTTTATGGGAATAGGCACTTGGAATGCGTAAGACGCATACTTTGAAATCTTCCAAGATTGAGTCAAATCAATCTTAGGATCTATCGCATAGTTTCCAGTTAATCCAGAGGACTTTCTGACTGCGAGAATGCATGAAACCAAGTCTGCGTTTCCAGCGCGCTCGCCCATGCCGTTGACTGAAGTGTTTATGTAAGCGTCAAAGCCGGCGTCAACAGCTCCTTGAGCGCCTGCAACGCTGCACGCTACTGCCATGCCCAAGTCGTTGTGGCAGTGGAGTTCAATCGGCATTCTGACCGCTTCAGCCAGCTTTCTGATTCTCTTGTAAATGGTCATCGGGTCGTCATAGCCTAATGTGTCGCAGTAGCGTATGCGGTCTCCTCCAGCATCCTTGGCTGTCAAGGCAAACTCTGCCAGCTGGTCGTCCGTAGTCCTTGAAGCGTCTTCAGCATTCACTCCTATTGATTCAGCTCCAAGACTTTTAGCAGTTTGAACAGCCTCGACCATAGACTTCAACACGCCATTGCGGTCCATCTTGCCCTTGAACTTGCCCTGAATCATCTGGTCTGAAGTGGAAATGGAAACGTTAACATGCTTCAACTTTGGAACATTCTTGAAAGCCTGCTCAACATCAGCCTTCTGCGCGCGCATCCAACCGCTCAAACGAATGTTGTCCATAGCGCCAACCTCTCTCAACTCCAAATTAGCATTCAAGTAATTCAATTCGTGCCTCGTGTTCGGAAAACCAAACTCGCTCTGGAAGACGCCCATCTTGTCCAGCATCAAATTCAGAATAGTCTTCTGAAGCTTAGCTAAACCCAAGCGCGCAGTCTGAACACCATCACGATTCGTAACGTCAACAAAGTAGATAATTGGTTTGGCCATTCTTGGTAGAAATATTAGGAAATTGAAGATAAAAAGAATCAACTCATCTTTCTGATAATCGCTTCAGCCATTTCTTTAGTCCCTACTGCAGTGGGGTCGTCTCTGCTGGGCTTCATGTCGTAGGTCACTGACTTGCCTTCTTTTATGACTCCTGCAACTGCTTTTTCCAGCTTGTCTGCGGCTTTTTCCTCTCCGATGTGTTTGAGCATCAAGACTCCAGACAGTATTAATGCCGTGGGGTTTACTTTGTTTTTGCCTGCATATTGCGGAGCGCTCCCGTGAGTGGCTTCGAATACTGCGTATTCACTGCCTATGTTGGCGCCTGCTGCAACTCCCAAGCCGCCTACCAAGCCCGCGCACAAATCGCTGATTATGTCTCCGTAAAGGTTTGGAAGGACTAGAACGTCATACAATTCAGGCTTCTGCACCAATTGCATGCACATGTTGTCCACCAGACGGTGTTCATACTCTATGTCAGAATATTTTTTCGCAACTTCTTCAGCAGTCTTCATGAACAAGCCGTCTGAATGCTTCATTATGTTGGCTTTCGTCACTGACGTCACTTTCTTTCTACCATACTTGCGCGCATACTCGAATGCAAACTTTACTATCCTTTCAGTTCCAGTCTTGGATATGGGCTTTATGCTGATGCCCGAGTCAGGCAGTATCTTCGCGCCCTGGTTTTTCGCTATGAATTCTATCAATTTGCCTGCCCCTTCACTGCCTGCTTCGAATTCTATTCCGGCATACAAGTCTTCCATGTTCTCTCTCACAATAACCAAATCCACGTTCTGGTATTTGGACCTGACGCCTTCATAGTATTTGCAAGGTCTCACACAGGCGTAAAGATTCAGCATTTTTCTCAACGCCACATTCACGCTTCTGAATCCAGTGCCTATTGGAGTTGTTATCGGCCCTTTCAAAGCAACTTTGTTTTTCCTTATAGACTCTATTGTGCTGTCTGGTAGCGGAGTGCCGTATTTAGCCATCACGTCCTGTCCCGCTTCAGCCAGTTCCCAGTCTACTTTGACTCCAGTGGCTTCAATGCACTTCACAGTAGCGTCCGTTATTTCCGGGCCTGTGCCGTCGCCTTTAATCAAAGTAATTTTGTGTGCCATCTCTTCTAACAATATGGTATTTTAATTTTAATAACTCTTAGGTATTACTATGGGTTTGGGAGGACTAACCAAAACTGCTGTAATGCAAGCTGGCGGTGAGCTGGCGGTTCCGCAAAAGATTGGCGGTCTTGCAAGGCAGGTGGAGTTTGCAGTAACCCTGGTGGACGTCGGCGGCACTAAGGAGAAAGCTTTGGTTGTTGGAGTAGATCGAGAGGGAAATTTGCTGAGGGATGTTGTTTTGTATTCAGAGGAGGCTAAGACCCAGAAGGGGGTTAAGAGTCACTATGACGGTTTGGCAGGCTTGATTGAAAGAGTGCAGGCTAACGCAGGCAGCGGAGTGAGGGTTCTTCCAATTGTTTGCGTTGGCTCTCCGGGCAGGTTTGTGGACGGCGTTATTCAGCCGGGCTCTGCCGGAAATTTAGGCACTACAAAACACGAGTTTGACGGCATTAATCCTGCAGTAGAACTTGGGAACCGGCTTCCGGCAAAAGTCTTTGTCGGCAATGACGCTGTAGCGCAGATGGGCGCCGCATTGGGTATACTTCTTGCAAGCCCTGAAACGGCAGCTAAAGTCAAGGGCAAAAAGCTTGCCTACATCGGTCCCGGCACCGGTTTGGGCGGAGGGTTTGCCAGAGTGGACAGTGAAGGCAACATAACTTTTATGACAGATGGCCACATCTACGACATTTTGATTCCAGGCTATGAGCACAAGAACGAGTTCAACTTCATTGTGGATGGAAAAAAGATTAAGGCAAGGCTTCCCGTGGAAGCCCTTAAGGCAGAAGACCTGCTTTCAGGCAGGGCTGTAAGGCAGATTGCCTGCGCACTAGACCGCGCTGCGTTGAAAGATGGCTTGAAGCCGGTGTTCCTGCCAATCCTCCCTGGGTTTGAAAGCTTTAGTCCTAGAGAGTATGACAGGCTTTTGGACCACAGCAACAACAAAGAGCCTGTTGGAGACTTGGCCAAGCACATAAACCAAAGGGCTTTGGTTTCCGACACGCCAGAGGCTTTGAGGGCGAGGCCGATAGCAGAGCAGATTGTCATTTTTCAAGGACTCATGCTGGGGAAGATGATTGAACTAATCCACCAAGGGAGAATAGCAAAGTTTGACGAGAAGACAGCCCGATGGCCTGTTGAAGACAAAGAGGATGTCAAAGGCACAACAGACTTCATAATAGGCGGGAGTGTGCTGAACAGCGGAAGGATGGGCAAAATGGCCCTCGCAAGGGCTAGGGAGTATTTGAAGAAAGTCTTTGTGGTGGGGTTTACCATACACCACATGGAAGACATAGACTTGGGCGAGGAGGCAGCCTACGGAACCTACAACTTTGCAGGAAAAGAGGAAGTAAAGAAGGCAATACAGCAAGCAGGTTAGACTACAGCTTGAAGTCCTTGTGCTTTTTGATGTGCTCCACCAAGCCGCCGTCTTCCAGTATCGTGCGCATTACTTTGGGCAGTGGGCTGAAATTCAATTCAAAGTTTTGGGTTAAGTCTTTTAGTCTGCCGGCCTTCAAGTCTAACTCCAAGACATCTCCATTCTTTATTTTGCTTGTGTCGCAGATTACTGCAGGCAGGCCGACATTAATGCAGTTGCGGTAGAATATTCTGGCAAAGCTTTTGGCTATAACAGCTGAAATGCCGTTCATCTTTATGACAATCGGAGCGTGCTCTCTGGAACTCCCAAGGCCAAAATTCAGGCCACCAACAACAAAGTCTCCTTTGCAGGCTTTCTTTGAAAACTCTGGGTCTGCATCTTCCAAAGCGTGCTTAGCCAGTTCAGCAAGATTACTTCTCAAGTGCGAATAACGTCCTGGCACAATCAAGTCTGTGCTTACGTTGTCCCTGAAAACATGGGCTTTTCCCTTCAACATTTTAGAGCACCTCCCTCGGGTCAGTCAACACTCCTTTCAATGCTGAAGCCGCTGCGGTGGCCGGGCTGGCCAGAATGATTTCAGACTTTGGATTGCCCATACGTCCCTTGAAATTACGGTTTGAGGTTGCAACACAAACTTCGTTGTCTCCCAATGCGCCCTGGTGTATTCCCAAGCAGGGTCCGCAGCCTGGATTCTGGACTGCAGCACCCGCCTCAACCAGAGTCTTCAGTATTCCCTTCTGCATTCCGTCCAAGTAGACTTTTCTGGAGGCTGGCACTACAATAAGCCTCACATTCTTGTGAACCTTCTTTCCCTTCAATATTTTTGCTGCGATTTCCAAGTCAGCCAGCCTTCCGTTAGTGCAGCTGCCCAAAAAAACCTGGTCCACCTTAATGTTCCTACAGGCTCTGTCGCTCACAGGCTTCACATTGTCCACAGTATGAGGCAAAGCCACCATAGGCTCAAGCCTTGAGACGTCGAAAGAAAGTGTTTTCTCGTAATCCTCTTCACAGCCTGGCTTGATCTCGACAAAATCCTTCCCTCTATCCATTTCTTTCAGAAACTTTTTCGTGTTCTTGTCGCTGGGAAAGATGCCGCACTTGGCTCCTGCTTCCACTGCCATGTTTGACATAACAGCACGTTCTTCCACAGGAAGATTGCCTGCAAAACTGCCTGAAAACTCCATGGACTTGTAGGACGCGCCGTCACTTCCCAACAAGCCGAGGATATACAATATGACGTCTTTTGCGTGCACGCCCTTTTTCAGCCTGCCTGTCATGTGAAAGTCTATGGCCTCTGGAACACGCAACCAAGTCTTGCCCAAAGCCATTGCAACAGCAACGTCAGTCGAACCCATGCCAGTCGCAAAACAGCCCAAGGCGCCGCCCATGCAAGTGTGGGAATCAGAACCAACAACAACATCTCCTGGCTTCAAATACCTTTCAAGCAGCAGCTGGTGGATTACGCCCTCTCCAACCTCATGTATTCTCACCCCCTGCTTGCCTGCAAAATTCCTCAAAACAATGTGGTCGTTGGCCTGCTCTTTCGTAGGGCAGGGCGCACAGTGGTCCAAAAAAATGAAACAATCCTTGGGATTCTTAACCCTCTTAAAACCCAGCTCGTTAAACTGCTTGACAGCCAAAGGCCCTGTAGTATCCTGCAAAGCAGCCTTGTCCACACTAACCAAAACAAAATCCCCTGCCTTAACCCTCCGTTTGGCGTGCAAGCCAACAATCTTCTCTGCTAAAGTCGCAGCCATACCATATAATATTCCCAATTGGAGTTGAAAAATAAACTATGCTCACCTAAAGCCGGCTTTCCCCCAAATGCTTTTGCAGTCCTCTCAATCTCGTCCAGATAATAAGGCGTTCTAATACAACTCCATGCCAAACGGTTTTATTAACGGATTCTCTATCTTTAAAGACAAAAATGGTTAAGATTGTCGTCAACGGAAAACTGCCCAAAAACCCAGTCATAGTGGAAGGCTTCCCAAGCAAAGGCTTTGTAAGCACCATAGCAGCCAACTGCATGATACGCGAACTGGGCATGAAGCTGGTTGGCTACATAGACTGCGAGGAACTTGGAAATATTATAATCATCAGGGATTCAACACCCCTCCGTCCCATGAGAATCTACGTCAAAGACAACATCATCCTGATATACTCTGAAGTGATTGTGCCATACAACTCCATCCCAAAAATATCCAGTGCGATAAACAGCTGGCTGGACAAAGCAAAGCCAAAAATGGTCATATTGATGGCAGGCATAACCGGAAAAGAAGCGGAAGCAGGAGCCAAACACGAAATAATGGGCGCTGC
>VGJA01000034.1 GCA_016867655.1 Candidatus Altarchaeales archaeon
AAAGGAAATATTGGAGCAGGTGTGGAATTGCAGTGAAAACTTCCCAAAGGGCGTTAATGAATTGGAAAAAACCGGTTTGACTGAAAGCAAGCCAGCCAAAGTGAAACCTCCCAGAGTAAAAGAATGCTTCGCATGGTTTGAATGCAAGATGGAGTGGATTAAAGAAGCAGGCGACCACGTTTTGGTAATAGGCAGGGTTTTAGAGGCTGAAGTCAAAGACGAATTCATAAAGAAAAACGGCAACTTGGATGTTGAAAAGGCAAGAGTCTTGATGCACGTAGGAGGAAAAGAATTTAGTGTTCCTAAAGAAATTTAATCCTCCACCCTATGGTAGAGGTGTCTGACCACTTTCTTGCCAAGCTCTTTGTTGGGTCCGAAATACCAGAAGTCGTTCAGTTCCGGGCCTTTGGCGTAATCCTTGTTCAACCACCTGCCCTTGGATTCAGCCTTAGACATCTTTCTTTCGGAAATTACGCCCGCCAGCTCAACAGTTTCGTCGTTGACTGCCTTACGTATGGTCTGCAACACCACCGCCTTGCTTGTTGGGCTTAGTATACTATACCCTCCTTCCAGAACCCTCTTTTTGCCGTGAATTATGTAAAGACCCACCCTAAGAGGGTGTTTCCCAAAAAAATCTGCTTCCTCCCTTTCCAAGAAGCTGGAATATAATTTCGGGATGGCAAGCACCACACCCTCCAAGTTGTGGTATGTCTGACAAAACTTCTCCAACACACCAAAAACAGCCCTAAAATCAGTTTCCCTCAATCCCGCAACCGCAGAACTGGTGTCCCTTAGCGCAGGCAAAAGCCCAGGCTCAACGACAAAACCCTCCCCTGTCGTCAAAACACCATCACTCCCAATCTTGGGATGTTCCTTCTTAATCATATGATACAAAATACGCAAAGTAAAAATAAAAACAACCCTACCAGCCGCCAAATGGGATATGCATCTGTAAGAAGATGCATCATAACCTCTTAAGTCCTCGGCTTCAGGACTCTGAGTCCAACCACCTCGAGCGGGAGGTTCAGCGTCTGCAGTGGTTTTTCTATCTCCTCCACTGTGAGTCTTCCAAAGCCTTTCGCTTTTTCCAGCTCCAACTCAAGGAGTCTTAAGTTTATTCTTATAAAATCCAATGTCGTCTTGTGGAAGGTATCCCAGGGCAGATTCCCTCTCACACTTGGGTCCTCCATCATCCCCTCTAATGTTTTCACTATCCTGCTGTTGCTGTAGACTCCGCCCCATAGTGTTTCAGGCAGAAGTCTTCTATCGTTCAGCCTTCTCACAAGAGTGCTCATGAGTTGGGTCGACTTTCCCACTGAAAGCTGCTGTAAATAGACTTTTGAAAGATTGCTCTCCACAATAAAAAGCCTCAAGTCTCTTGGAGTTATGTCCTCCACAGGCCTTAATATACGCCCGCCGTCATCGGCATAGGAGATGAAATAACTTGTTTTCGATGTGTCATCTTTAAGCTTGAAAAAGTCATCCCTTCGACAACACCAGCGCCGTGCACCTCCTCCATGCTACTCCAAAGGCTGTCAGTCAGCCTAATGTTTCTGCTGCTTTCGGCCATAATTACCAGTCCTCCAGGCTCATTTGCTTGCCCAAGCCTCTAAGTTCTTGCTCGCTGTAGCCTAATGCTTCCAGTATGCGCAATACTGCTGGAATCACCTGGTGTCCGATGTAGTAGTCGGCGTCGTAGTCTCCTTCTTCCACAAAATCTATTACTTTGGCTTGGTCTGAGATGCTGTCGCCTTTTTTTGTTATCACATAGGTTATGATTGAGCCTTGCTTGAAGTTCATGCCCTGCTTCATCGCCTTTTTCGCAGCCTGGATGTGGGGGCCGTCCACCAGGTATTCGCCCATTCCACGGGTCATTTGGGTGTATATGGCGAGGTCTTTCAATTTTACTCTGCCTTCCTTGATGTCCTTCACCACTTGTTTGACTATTTCAGCAGCCTTCTCTGGATTCCTGTCGTGTAGTATTGCATGCAATACTTTGTTTTGCGTGTCTTTGGCTATTTCAGCCCAGTCTCTCCTCTTTGTTTCAAGGCCTTTTACAGTAAGCAGGCCTTTTTCGTCAGTCAAGGCATAGCGTTTTTTGGTGATGAAGATTCCTCTGGGATAGAAGCCTTCAAACTCAAGCTCCATGGCTTCGGGCAGCTTTTCATTAACCTTTCTTACGAATTCTTTTGCATCACTTTCAATCTTCTTTTTGTCCTGCTCTCCTGGTTTTGTGATGAAAATCGAGTCAGTGTCCCCGTAGACGACTTCAAAGCCTGTCTTCCTAGCCTCATCTATTGTCTTCTGTATGTATTCCCTGCCCCAGGCAGCAATCGCTTCGGCGCAGTCTCTTGAATACCACCTCGCCCTGACGAATGCGTAGTATCCATACATGCTGTTTCCAAGCAACTTGAGGGCCTGCTGTTTTACATTCAATATTGCTTTCTTTTGGGAGTCAGCCTCTTTTTTGAATTCATCTTTCATCTCCCCTCTTTTTTTCACCAGCCACTCCAAGACTCCTGGAATAAAGCCCTTCTTTTTTTTGCAGAAATAATGGTTGTTTGGCGCAATGTGGGCTTCCTCTTTTTTGCAGCACTTGCAGTCTATCGTGCTTGGGTCCACGTTGTGCGATATTATGATGCTGGGATACAGGCTTCTAAAGTCGAACAAGACTATGTTGTCGTGGATTCCCTTTAATGGCTCAAGCACGTAGGCCCCTTCAAAAGGCTCCTGATAACGCTCTCCAGACTCGTCGTCTGATGGTCTGTTGGGAACGACAACATTTTTCTCGAAAGCTTTGTTCATCAACAGTCTTTCAACCCTCTGGCTGGAGCTCATCCTGGAGTTCTCGTAAATCGGCTCTCTGATTACTCTACATAGTTCATACTGCAGTGGCAGGACTCTTTCAGCAATCTTTAATGTGGAAACCGCATCGCTGAGGGAGTATTCAGCCAGTTCCGGAAACTTTTTTTCGTCGTCCCAGTATTCCCGCATCTTGCCGGTGTCGATGTCCCTTTTCTCTTCCTTGAATATGTGCAGGTAAACGTCTTCCAGCTGGTATCTTGGGAGGTTGAAAGTCTGCCTGCAGACTGGGTAGAGGTCAACATGGGGTCTGCCTTTCACACGCGCGCCCATGTTCATACCCCTCCTCTCGGTCTTCACTTCCTCGCCGTCTATTCCAACGTCAACTTTTACCCCAAATTTTTTCGCGCGGTCTTCAATATAGGGGAAGTCGAAGTTGTCTCCATTGTACGAGACAATCAAGTCTATGTTTCTTTCCCCTATGGTTTGAACCAGTTTTTCAATCATGGTTTTCTCGCCCTCCAGAACTTCAAGCCACTCTGCCTTGAAGGCTGTTTTCTTGCAAGTCCAAACTCTGTTCAAACCTTTGTTGTCTGCATAGCTTACCATTATTATGGGGTTTTTGTCTGCGTCCATGGCGCCGCCTTCGCTCAAACACTCGATGTCCAATGAGGCGATTGTCAGTCCAATGTTTTCGGCATTTTCCATCGGCGAAAGCTGGGAGTCAATCAAATATCTTCTGGAGAAGGGAATGTCTGCTTCCCTGACTTCCCTGCATTCCTGCAGGCTTGCAACCTTTACTCTAAGTTCAGCGACGTTTCCGGGAATCTTTGTGTTAATCCTGAGGACTTCCACTTCTCCTTTGATGTCAGTCATCGTTTTGGTTTCAACCTTGGTGACATTCTCCAAAGCCTTTACTTTTTCAGCCAAAACATTTATGTCAACTGAAGATAGGGCGTAGAAATAAGGCTCGAAATCGGCAACTTCCTCTATAACGCGCTCATCATCCTGCTTGTAGAACAGCCTAACCACAGGCCTTTCATCCCTGACTATGTAATCAGCGTCAAGCAGTGTTTTCATGGCAGCGTGTTATTTATCGTAGCCTAATCGAAATACTATAGGAAATGATAGTTAAGTTCACTAAAATGCATGAGGCTACAGCCCTCCCCGCAAGGGGATCCCCGAAGGGGGACATCCACCCGAAGCGGATGGTGCACCCGTTGGGTGCATGCACCTAGTGGAGGTGCAGGGGTCTCGTTGCACTCGACCCCTCATGCACTAAACGATTTGGAAAGGTGTTTAAATTGAGAGTAAGCTTTAGTAAGATGCAGGGCGCTGGCAACGACTTTATTGTTGTTGACGAGTGGCTGAACGAGGTGGTTCCGGAAGGCAGGAAGCCCCTTTTTGTGTCTAAGGTGTCTGACAGGCATTTTGGTGTCGGCAGCGACGGCGTCATTTTCGTCCAGAAGTCTAAAAAAGCGGACGCCAATTTTGTTTTCTACAATCCTGATGGTTCTCGAGCAGAAATGTGCGGCAATGGAATACGTTGTTTTGCAAAATTTTTGTATGAAAGCAAGCTTGTCTGCAGGAGGGAGATGAATGTTGAGACTCTTGCAGGAGTGAAGAAAATACTGTTGAATGTGAAAAATGGGGTTGTGGCTGGTGTTACTGTTGGCATGGGTGCTCCGCAGTTGAAGAGGAAGGAGGCGCAGGTTGCAGGCAGGCCAGAGGAAGTGATGGTGAATGAGCAGGTGAACATAGATGGCCTGAATTTGAGGATTACTGCAGTCGGCATGGGCAACCCGCATGCAATAATTTTTGTTGATGATGTTGATTTGGTTGATGTTGTTTCTCTTGGAAGAAAAGTTAGGCACTACAACAGCCTTTTTTGTGCACCTGGCGGAGGTGCACAAAAAACCCTGGGGAAAACCGAAATTAGGCACTACGCAAAGCTTTTTCCCAAAGGCATCAACGTCCACTTCATCCAGCAGGCAGGCCCAAACCTATTCAAAATAAGGACCTACGAAAGAGGCGTTGAAGGCGAAACACTCGCATGCGGCACTGGAATATGCGCCAGCGCAGTCGCAGCAGTCTTGAACAAGAAAGCTAATCCTGCAAAGCCATTAACCTTCCAGGCTAGAGGCGGCCTTTTGGAAATAAACCTGAAGATGGACGGCAGTAAAATAAAAGACGTCCAAATGACAGGCCCCGCAGAAAAAGTATTTGAAGGAGTATACGAGTTCTAGACAAGCTGCCAGGTTTTATTGAATTATATACTTAACCGACTAATTCCTATGTTATGTCATGGCGTCCATAGTCCACAGACCCAAGAGAGATAGGTTTTCGCTTGACAAAAGCGGTGTTGAAACGCCTAGCGGGCCGGCAAGTGTAGAGCCAATAAGTGGAGAAGAACTCGCCCAGCGAGTTAATAGAGAGAGAGAGTTCACGACCCTAACGCCACATCAGAACTGGATGTAAACCACCCCCAAGTGAAGGCGTTCATGAAGAGATACCCCGGCTATGGAAAACGCCTAAACATATAGCAATACCAGATGTTCTCGCCGGAAATGTAGTTTCCGTTTATTCCACTAAGATACTCATCCCCCTAACCTTGCACGTAAAAATCACTATACTCCCCCTTAGTATCTCTGAAAAACTTTTTCAAGTATTCTCCCGGTTTTTCAGTCACCTTGTATTCGTAGTCGTCCGGCAGGCATTTTCTGTAGTTGGCCCATCTGTATCTTTCATCCATTAGTACTATGGCTCCTTTGTCTGTTTCGCTTCTGATGCCCCTGCCTGCTGCCTGCAAAGCGCGGTTCATTGCAGGGTAGATGTAGCCGTAGTCCCAGCCTCTTTGGAATTTGAAGTCATAGTAGTCTATCAAGGCTTGGGTTTCCAATTCTGGTTTTTCCAGTGGAAGTCCAACAATCAAAACTGCGCTGAGCATGTTGTCCGGGTAGTCAATGCCTTCAGACAAGGAGCCTGCCTGCACGCCCATGAGTATTCCTCCGCCGTTTTCCTTCATTCTTGTCAACCTGTTGTAGAGGTCTTTTTTCTGGCTTTTGGTCATCTCCTTCTTCTCAACCAGCAGCGGTTTCTTCAATGGGTGTTTCACCAGCTCCCTGCTGATTTCCTCCATAATCAAATACGATGGGTGGAATACGGCCAAATTTCCTGGAATGTTTTCAATCATGTTTGAAATTTCTTGGGCGTATTTTCTGTACATCATGTTGCTTCTTTTTGCGTATTTGGTTGTCAACCCAGTTAAAATCAAGCCCAGTTTGTTTTCCCTGGGGAAAGGCGACTTGTAGGAGCTTTCCATTGCCCTCTCCTTGTCCAAGCCGAAGACTTCAGTGTACATGCTTAAAGGTAATAATGTTCCGCTCATCAACACTCCAGAGTGGATGGCGTCGAAAACCGGCTTGCATGAAATCGCCGGGTCCAAACACTTGTAGCTTAAAACCAGCTTCTTGCTTTTCTTCAGTATTCTTGCATATCCGATGTCTGCTCCACTCCAGCTGTCCAGAAAGTTGAACACACTTTTCGCGTAAGAGCGGTATCTGTTCGGAATCTTCAGTATCTCCTCGCCTATAGCCTCCAAGGATGCCACAAAGTTACAGTATTTCAGCTTTGTCTTCTCCTCAACCGCTTTCACCAGCTCTTCTTTTCCGACAAACCTCTCCTGCTCTTCCACCATGCCTCTGGCAAACTTCCTAAGTATTCTAATCAAGTCCTCTAAGTCTTCCTCGACATTGCTCTGCCTCAGTATGCTAGCTTCTTTGGCAGCCATCTTTAGCGTGAAGTCAGTCAAATTAACGCTCAAAAGGCTTCTAATCCTCTCAGGCAGGTTGTGGGCTTCATCAACTATGATTACACATTCTTCTAAATCTTTTTCCAATTTTCCAAGAAAAGCCTCCCTGATTTTAGGAGAGAATATGTGGAAGTAGTCGCATACCACCACATTGGCCTGCCTGCCGGCTTCAATGCAAATCTCATAGGGACACAGCTTGTGTTCAGAGCATTTTGCAACAATCTCCTCGTTGTGCAGCAGAGTCTTCCTTATGTCAGCAACAACGGCGCCTGCCTTGTCAGTGAGCTTCCCCTTCCTCACGTTGTTGTAGTATATGCAGGTTTCGTCCTTCTTCTTCGCCCTGCAGAATTCGTTGAACTCCCTGGAGTCAAGGTCTTCCACATGATGCTGGCACATCCAGCGTTTTCCAATAATGTCCACTGCAGTGACATTAATTTTGTGTTTTCGGCTTATGTTCCTGAGGGTGTCTATCACAATAGTGTGCTGCGTGTGCTTGGGGGTTAGAAACAGTATGGTCTTATGGTTTTCCAGTGCGTATTCCAATGCCGGAGCTATTGAGGCGACTGTTTTCCCTATGCCTGTTGGGGCGTGGGCGAGCAGTATCTTCTTGTGTTTCACCGCCTGCTCCACGTCGCCCAAAAAGTCCTTCTGACCGCCTCTGATTGCCTCGTAGGGAAACAGTTTGGTCATTCCAATCATTTTTAGCGTTTTGTTTATAAATTGCAGTACAGAGCGATGGAAAAATGATGTCTACATATTTGCCATAGCTGGCATGCATGCAAAAATTGCATATACACAATGGATGTAGATGTCGTATTGGTGAGCAAAAATGGTTGATGTAATCTTGTATAACCCTAAGTATACGGACGTGCTGAAAATTAGAGGAGTCCATTATTGTCCTCCTCCTTTGGACTTGTGTTACATTGCAGGCTTTCTGGAGCAAAATGGTTTTTCTGTCAGCATTTTTGACGAGAATGTTGAGGGGCTTGACTTCATTGACTTTCTTGCAGGCCAGAAGCCTAAAGTAATTGGAGTTACTGCGCCAAGCCTTGCACTGCCCAACGTTTATGGTATCGTCGGCAGACTTCAGCAGGCTTTCTCTGGAGTTGAAGTAATCTTGACTGGCCAGCATGTCAGCAGTGATTCTGCAGTGATTGGTGAAATGGGTTTGAATTATGGCCTTCAAGGATGCTGCGAACAAGGCTTCTCCCAGTTGTGCAAACTTTTGCTTAGGGGTGAAGGAAGTTTGTCTGACATCCCGGGCTTGCTGCAGGCTGGCAGTGTAAATTCAGGCAAGAAAGCCAGTTTTGGTTTCAACAGTATTCTGCCTGCAAGACATTTGCTGAAGAACGAGAGGTACAAATATGCGTCTATTTCAGCCTCCAGGGGCTGTCCCTACAACTGCGTCTACTGCGCCTCCACCGGGCCTTTCTACGTCCACTACGACACGTATACTGTGAGAAAGCCTAAGGACATTGTTTTGGAGTTGAAGGAGGCTGCAGAAAAGCATAAGATAGAGATTTTTGATTTTGTTGATGACGTGTTTACCTATAACTCGGACTATGCCTTGGCTTTGTGTTTGATGATGCAGGAAAAAAAATTGAATGTTAAGTGGACTTGCAGCACCCGCCCGGACTTGATTACAAAAGAACTGGCTGTGGAGTTGAGAAGGGCTGGCTGCATTCAAGTGTGCCTTGGCGTGGAGTCAGGCTCAGAGAAAGTGAGGAAAAACATTGGAAGAGACATCTCAGACAAGGAAATAAAAAAGGCTTTTGAAGTCTGCAGGCATGCTGGCTTGCGCACTAGGGCTTCAGCAATGCTGGGGCTTCCTGGCGAAACAAAGGAGGAAATGGAAGACACAATAGAATTCGTCAGAGAATTAAAGCCCACATACGCGATGTTCTACCCCACTCTGCTGTTGCCGGGCTCGCAGCTTTTCGACCGGGCTG
>VGJA01000035.1 GCA_016867655.1 Candidatus Altarchaeales archaeon
GCAACTCTCCTCCGCTCAAGTCAGACACATTCTTATTCAAGGTGTTCTCCAAATTCAACTCTCTGACAAGAGTGTCCATGTTGCCGTTCTCATCACCCTTCTTCAAAACATCCTCAACCTTGCCTTTAACAAAATTTGAAATAGCGTCCACATACTGCGGTTTATACGCAGCCTTAATCCTACCACCCTTCAAGTCAAGCAAGTAATTCTGTATTTCATGCCCTCTAAAACGTTCAACAATCTCACTCCAACCTGCACTGCCGTCCAAATTAGGCTTCACCTCCCCAGACAAAATCTTCAAAACAGTAGTCTTGCCAATACCATTACAACCAACAATGCCGACAACACCCGGCTTCGGCGTTGGAAGATTGTAAAGCCTGAAGCCATTCACACCATACTGATGCACAGGGCTTCCAACCTCCTCAGGCAAGTTGATGATGAAAATCGCGCCAAACGGACACCTTTTAACGCAAATCCCGCAGCCAGTGCACAAACTCTCGCTAACCACAGGCTTCTTAGACTCTTCACTAACCACAATCGCCTCACTACCACCCCTCACAATAGGACACATCCTAACACAAAGATAATCACACTTGTCAGGCCTACAACGGTCCCTATTCAAAACAGCAATACGCATCTTGCTTTCTCCCTATGGGAGTATATATACTAACGCAAATAAATTAATATCGCTTGAAAATGAGACACATAATCAAAATACCAGACCTAAAATGCGACGGCTGCATCACAACAGTCGAACAAAGACTAAGAGGCAATGAAGGAATAAACAACGTCGTAGGCAACCTAGACGACAAAGAAATCATGGTAGACTACAACGAAAAAACAATCTCAATAGACAAAATAAAAAAACTCATCAAAGAGGCAGGATACACGCCAGGAAAAGCAATAGACGACTAAAAATACATCTCATAAACCTCCGAAATATCGTCTCCACTTCCAACCGGCCCATGGCCCGGGTAAATCTTTTCCACGCCCCTCTTCTCATGAAGCCTAATCAACTTCTCCAAACTCCTCTTCAAATCCTCAACACTACCCCCAGGAAAATCAGTCCTACCCACTCCATCAGAAAACAAAGTATCCCCCGTAAAAAGAGACTTACTCTCGGGCTCATACAAACAAATACTCCCAGGAGTATGGCCAGGAGTATGCAAGACCTCAAGCCTGCATTCACTCAACTCAACAACATCACCCTCCTTCAGCCTCCTAGAAACCTCCATCCTAAAAGGCTCTTCGCCAAACAAGCCAGCCAGCATAAACTCATCCAAACCCCGCTCAACAACAGGAGCATCCAGCTCATGAATTAAATACTTTCCCCCAAGCCTACGCCTCAACTCCGGAACACAGCCACAGTGGTCGAAATGACAATGCGTATTTATAAACACTAAATCAACAATATGTAACTCGCGTGTCGCATCCAAGACCGCGCGAGGGTTCAAACCCGGGTCAATCACAACAACCTTTCCACCAGTAACAACAAAACAATTCGAACCCGCCGACCCGGCCATCAAACACTCAACCTCCATCACAATCACACTCACAAATGCCTGCGTCAAACCAGGTGTAGTCTCCCTCCAAAAAGGGATGGACGAGATTTATAAAGTATATATAAAACTTAGTCCACCAAATATTAACCCCCTCCAGGGTTAAACCCCTTTTGCACGCCGAGGTGGCAGAACCTGGTTCAATGCGCGGGACTTGAAATCACGCTAAAAAAAAGACGAGAAATCCCGTCCCCGACAAGGGGGTTTGAGTTCAAATCTCAACCTCGGCGAGCCCCTTTTCTTTTAGAAAAAGAAAAGGTGCTTCACCCCCAAGAAAGAAAAAGGGCGGTATCTTCGCTAGCGCTCCGATGCCGCTAAACAAAACTAAAAACTAAGATGGTAGAAGCAAAAACAGACAAAAAACCGGAGGCTCCGCAGAAGGCTGAAGTGGCTGAAAAGAAGTCGGAAAAAAAGTTTGACCGGAGACACGAAAAGCCGCAGGAGAAGGAAAAGAAGGAGGACAAGATAGCCCACCGTGTTAGGGTAGCTGGAGTCATCTTGGACGGAAGTCTGGAAGTAACGAGAGCGTTAACCGGCATAAAGGGCATAGGTATCAGGGTTGCCAGATCCCTACACAAAGCTCTTGAAATCAAAAAAGGAGTGAAGCTAAGCAGTCTCAACGAAAAAGAGATTGAGGAGCTAGAGTCAATGATAGCTGGCCTCGACCAAAAATTGCCTGTGTGGATGCTAAATCATAGAAAAGATGTTGTAACAGGAAAAAACGTCCATCTGCTGGGGCCTGAGTTGGACATAACCAACCGTTCTGACATCGACAGGCACAAGAAAATAAGGTCCTACCGTGGTGTAAGACACACACTCAACCTGCCTGTGAGAGGGCAAAGAACAAGATCATCCTTCAGAACCGGCGGAACAATCGGCGTTGTGAGAAAGAAGGAAATGCCAGCAGCAGCCGGAGAGGCAAAGAAAAAAGAGGAAACTAAAAAATAAAGGTTAGCTAAAATGGGAGACCCAAGACGCCAAAGGAGGAAATATGCAAGGCCGACACACATGTGGAAGACCGAGAGGATAGAGGAGGAAAACGAGATTATCAAAAAATACGGCCTAAAAAACAAGACTGAAATATGGCGCGCTCGCTCTACTGTATCGCGTTTCAGACAGCAGGCGATGAACCTGCTGGCAAGATCCGGAGAAAAAGCCGAAAAAGAAAAAGGGGAGTTGATGGAGCGTCTAACCAAAGCCGGTTTGCTGAAGTCAAACACAATTGAGTCAATTCTCGCGTTAACAGTGGATGACCTGCTTGAAAGAAGGCTGCAGACAATAGTCTACCGCAAGGGTTTGGCCAAAACCCCAAGGCAGGCGAGACAGCTGGTAACCCACGGCCAAATAATGGTTGGGGAAAACGCCGTGACCATCCCCAGGTATCCAGTGAAGATTTCTGAAGAAGACCAAGTCAAATTCAAAGAAGGCGTTAAGCCTCCTGAAATAGCTCCCAAAAAACCGGAAGCTAAAGTGGAAGAACCAACAGAGGGTGTCAGCATTGGACAAGAAGCCTAAAGAAGAGTCGGAAGCAAAAAAAGAGGAAAAGAAGAAAGATGTGAAAGAGAAGAAGGGGTCAAAGAAGGTCAGTGAAACTCACAAAGAAAAAGAAGTAAAGGAGGAAGTAAAAGAAGAGGTAAAAGAGATAGAGAAGGCAGAGGAAGAAAAAACAGAAGCAGAAGCCAAGCCCGTTAAAGCACACAAAAAAGAGGCTGGAATGATGGGCTTGCTACACATCTACTCATCCAAAAACAACACCATACTGCATTTGACGGACATAACCGGCGCGGAAACCATTGCAATAAAATCCGGCGGACAAATAGTGAAATCGCAGAGAGAAGAGTCATCCCCCTATGCTGCAATGCAGGCTGCAACTCAAATCGTTGCAGCAATGAACGAAAAAGGCATCACTGGCATTCACATAAAAGTCAGAGCTCCAGGCGGGCACAACGGTCCAAAATACCCAGGCAAAGGAGTTCAAGCAGCCATCAGGGCAATATCCAGAAGCGGCGTGCAAATAGGAAGAATAGAAGACGTCACGCCCATACCATACGGCGGATGCCGGATGAAAGGCGGAAAGAGAGGTAGAAGAGTATGAAAATAAAAAACCTAAAACAGGAAGGAAACACAATAACCTTCAACGTGAAGGATGCTGACACAACGTTACTCAATGCATTAAGAAGAACCATACTCTCGGAAATACCAGTGATGGCAATAGAAACCGTGACATTCTACAACAACACCTCCATACTAAGCGATGAACTACTCGCCCACAGGCTGGGATTAGTCCCCCTGATAACTGACCCAAAACTATTCAACAACCCCCCAGACTGCTCATGCAAAGGAAAAGGATGCGGAAAATGCACGCTCAAAATAACGCTCAAGGCAGAAGGCCCGAAAACAGTCTACAGCAGCGAACTACAGCCGGCAGACAAAGAAACAAAACCAGTATACGAAAACATGCCGCTGGTAAAACTGACTGCAGGCCAACAAATAGACTTGGAAGCCATCGCACACTTAGGTCAGGCTAAAGACCACACCAAATGGCAGGCCGGCCTAGCATCATACGAAGAAAAAGAAGACGGCAGCTACGACATGCAAATAGAAACCTACAGCCAGCTGTCCGTAAAAACACTCCTCGAACAAGCATTCAACACCTTCGAAGAAAAGCTCAAGCAGCTTAAAGAAGAGTTGAAATGAACCTCCCTAAAAGGGGATTCAAAATGCGGGGGTGCCTGAGTTGGTCAAAAGGGCACGGTTGAGGAAAAACACAAAAACATAAAAATCAAATCAAAAGGGAAGGGTAGGGCTGATAAGGGCGGGAAACCGCAGGTTGCCTGCCCTTATTTCAAAAGCCGTGTGGCGCAGGCCTACGCGAGTTCGAACCTCGTCCCCCGCAACCGTGCACTACCCGCAAAGTAGTGTAAAAGAACAAGAGTAAGATGCCAAGGACGTTTGAGTTTAAGGACCTGGGAAGGGTTGAGTTGGTCCAGCAGCTGAAGGTTGCTGCCAAAAAACAGCAGTCTGGGCTCTGGGCTGCAGTAGCCAGAAAGCTGGGCAAAAGCAGGAGAAGTAGGAGTGAAGTAAACCTGCATAAAATCAACAAGCACACTGCTAAGGGAGACATCATAGTGGTTCCGGGTAAAGTCCTCGGTGATGGGAGTTTGGAGCATCAGGTCGACATAGCGGCATACCGTTTCACAGAAGGTGCGGTAAAAAAGATTTCCGAGGCGGGAGGACGTGCATTAAAAATAATCGAGTTGGTGAAATCCAACCCCAAAGGAAGTAAAATAAAAATCATAGGCTAAAATGATATTAAACGCTGAAAACCAGATTCTAGGAAGATTGCTGTCGTTTGCGGCAAAAAAAGCTTTGAACGGAGAGCAAGTGATCATAGTCAACGCAGAGAAGGCAGTAATATCAGGCAAGAAGGAAAAGATATTCAACGAAAATCTCGCCAAGCTGGAGATAAAAAACAAGGGCAACTACACCAAAGGGCCGTTCCACTACAAGAGGCCAGACTATTATGTAAAGAAGGCAGTTAGAGGAATGCTGCCTTATAACAAACCACGTGGGGTAGAAGCCTACACAAGAATCAGAGTATACATTGGTATGCCCGAAAGAGAATTGAGGGAAAACCATAACTTGGACTTAAAAAAAGAAAAGCCTTATGATTTAAAACCCAAAAGACAGCCTACAGACTACGTTACAGTGGAAGAGGTCTGCAGGTTCATTGGAGGAAAATGGTGACAGAAAAAATAGTGCACATTGCAGGCAAAAGAAAGGAGTCAATAGCGAGGGCAACAGTACAGGAAGGCAAAGGCGTGGTTAGAATAAATTCGGTGCCTCTTGAGATATACACTCCAACGGCTGCGCGCCTGAAAATACGTGAGTCATTGATGGTCGCATCCGACATGGTGGATTTAAGCAAACTGGACATAAGCGTGAACTCCAATGGAGGCGGGGTCATGGGTCAGGCCGAGGCGATAGCATGCGCTCTGGCAAGAGCCTTGGTCAAGTGGGCTGACAACGACCAAATGTTGAACAAATACTTGGAATACGACCGAACCTTGATTGCAGGCGACGCAAGGCAGACAGAAGTCCACAAGCCAAGCCAGAGCAGCAAGGGCCCAAGGCACAGAACCCAGAAGTCATACAGATAGAGGTGCAAAAATGATAATACCCATAAGATGTTTCAGCTGCGGCAAACCAGTTGCCCAGGATTGGGATGAATACACGAGGAGGACCGTGGAAGGAGAGAACCCGCAAAACGTTTTGGACTCTCTCGGCCACATGAGATACTGCTGCAGGCGGATGTTCATAAGCCACAGCGAAATAATTGACGAACTGATGCAATACAAAAGGTTTTAACGGAAAATGGAATACAACAGATATGAAGTCGCAAGGTTGATTGGCGCTCGCGCATTACAGATAAAGATGGGCGCGCCAGTTTTGGTGAAAGTGCCGAAGAATGTGGAGAGGCCGCTTGAGATAGCTGAGCTGGAGTTCAGTGAGGGCGTGCTTCCGTTGACTGTCAAGAGGGCTGCGTAAAAATGTTGGAAGAAGAGGCAGGCGTTTCAGGAGGAGAGGACCTTTTGGTTCCCTTAGACCAGTATCTGTCCAACGGCGTTCACGTTGGTTTGAAATACAAGACAGTGGACATGAGGCCTTTCATATACAAGGTGAGGCAGGACAAACTCTGCGTTTTTGATGTCAAGATGATTGACGAACGCCTTCGCACAGCAGCCAAGTTCATCTCGCATTTCAAGCCAGAAGAGATTCTTGTGGTGTCCAACCGCGTTTACGGGAAGGCTCCGATAAAAAGGTTTGCGGAAGCCATTGGCGCCAGGGCGTTCTCAGACCGTTTTGTCTCAGGGTCTCTGACAAACCCAAACATAGAAACCTACCAGGAGCCAAAGCTTTTGATTGTCACAGACCCGACCGCAGACCAGCAGGCCATCAAAGAGGCCTCGGAGATGGGCATTCCAATACTGGCGATATGCGACACCAACACCAGAATACGGAACATAGACTTTGTGGTGCCTTCCAACAACAAAGGCAAGAACGCCTTGGCCTTAATATACTGGATTCTAGCCAAGGAAGTTTCCGCGATACAAGGCAAAGAGTTTACAGTCCCTTCCGAGGATTTCATATCCAAGGCAGAACCGCAGCCCTACCTCCTAGAACTGCAGGAGAAAGCCAGGCAGAAGAGACAAAAAAGAAGAACATTCAGAAGATAAATTCCAAACGATTTTTTTTGGGAAATATCTGCTCTACATGCTTGTTCTTGTAGTGTTTTAAGGCGTGTGATGGCCATAATCTATTTATATGTCCATTAAATAATATTATTTAACATTAAATAACTAGGTGGTAAATATGGTACTAAAGACATTCAACGTGCAAGAGGACATATACAGCAACTTCTCACGTTTTTGCAGGGAGCACGGGCTCAGCATGAGCAAACAGATATCCTTTTTCATGGAGTACATGGTTGGAAAAGAGCCCCAGGCAAGAAAAGAATACCTGGAAAAACTTGAAAGAATCAGAAAAGGCAAATTCATCCCAGTGGCAAACTTTGCTGACAGATACAGACTGCAGAAATGACCTACCTACTGCAGATTTCTAAAGAACTTGACTGCAAATTCAAAAAACTCGCCAAGAAAAACAAAAAACAACTGCAAATCATAGGCAAAAAATCCAGCAAATACTAGAAAACCCGCAACACTTCAAGCCCCTAAGGGGAGACTTGTATGGAATCTACAGAGTACACATAGACAAATCCTTCGTACTAACCTACGAAATAGACGAGAAAAACAAAACAGTAAAACTACTAGACTACGAACACCACGACAAAATATACTAACTTATAGAGAAACACATAGAAAGACAAAAAAGAAGAACATTCAGAAGATAATACATTCTACTTGGGATACTACTTTGGTAGTAGTGTAAATACTGCAAGGGCAAGGCATATAATGACCAGTAAAATAGCAGCCGTAATAGCAACTCATATCCTACCACTCATTTTCACACTTTATCTCAAGAATCTTTTCCCGTAGTATCTTGCTTTACTACTCAATTCTTCTTCAATCCTCAACAGCTGGTTGTATTTCGCGGTTCTTTCGCTTCTGGCTGGCGCACCTGTCTTTATTTGGCCGCACTCCAAGCCGACTACAAAGTCTGCTATGAATGCGTCTTCAGTCTCCCCTGACCTGTGGCTTACTGTGACGTGCCAGCTGTTGTTTGTCGTCAGCTTGGCTGATGCTATTGATTCGGAGATTGTTCCAATCTGGTTTACCTTGAGTAGTAGACTATTGACTGCTTCAAGCTCGATTGCCCTCTCAATCCTCTTGACGTTTGTCACCAATAGGTCATCTCCGGTAATCTGTATTTTGTTGCCGAGTTTTTTGGTCATCTCCACCCAGCCGTTCCAGTCGTCTTCTGCCATGCCGTCTTCAATTGAGACTATCGGGAATGTTTCAGCCAATTCTGCGTAGAAGTCCACCATCTCGCCTGGCGTGTATTTTTTCTCGCCAATCATGTAGTAGTTTCCTTCTTTATAGTAGAATTCTGAAGAAGCCGGGTCTAAGGCGATTGCAATCTCTTTTGCATAGCCGGCCTCCTCTATTGCTTGTGTCATGATTTCAAGCCTCTCCTGCGGAGTCTTTATTGGAGGAACGAAACCGCCTTCATCCCCAAGCTGGACTGCGCTGTGGCCATACTTCTTTTTCAGCATGCCTTTCAGGGTGTGGTAGGTTTCCGCTGCCATCCGCAGTCCTTCCCTAAAGTTTTCAGCCCCAATGGGCATGAGCATGTTCTCCTGTAGGTCATTTTCCAAGCCAGCGTGCTTTCCGCCGTTTATGACATTCAGCTGCGGCGTCGGCAGCATTGAGGCTTTGGCTCCAGACAGCTTTCCGCAGTAGGTATACAAAGGCATTTTGCTTGCTGCAGCTCCAGCACGGCAGACCGCCATGCTAACGCCAAGAATCGCGTTTGCTCCCAGTC
>VGJA01000036.1 GCA_016867655.1 Candidatus Altarchaeales archaeon
TCTTATAGACTGCCTGCCAAACAAAGCCTGCTCAACGCTCACGTCACTGTCAGACTTGGGCGCAGGCAGATTTATAAAAGAGCTGTTGAACGAATACTGCGAAATGCAGGGCGGAAGTTTCAATGCATAATAGACGACGATGGCTGTAACAGCTAGCGCCAAAGCAAACAAGAGAATAAAGTTGAACTTGACTTTCATACAATAGCTTATTGTAACAAGGTAGATATTTAATCCTAGCTTGCACGCCAGCTTAAATTCTGCGTTGAGTATGCTGGCTCCTGCAGCGCCTCTGTTTTAGGCCATATGCCAGACTATTTTCTGAACTGGCTGAATTTTCTTTCAAAGTCCTTGTAGTCTCTGCTTCTTTCGAATATTCCTAGGATGAGTATCTGGTTGGTTTGAGGCATGTGCAGAGCGTAGAGCATTCTTTGGTATTTTCCTTCGACAGACAGTTTTAATTTCCGAACCTTTTTGTATCCTTCAAGCGTTTCGCATCTGAACGGATTCAGCTTTATGAGCCGGAGTTTGTCTTCGACAAACCGTTTCGTTTTCTCGTCAAAGTTCAGCCACTGTCTTTCAAAGAAGCGAGTGTAATGTAGCTCAAAGCTTGAGGCCATGTTTCGCCATGTCTTTTTCAGACAGTATGTTCCCTGCAGCTTCCTCGCGCTTCACCCATTCCAACAGCTGCCTGTCTTTTTCTGTCAACTCTCCAAAACTAATCTTGTAGTGCAATAGTTCCCTTCTAAGGCTCTCTCTGACTATCTCGCTGAAATTGCTGAAATATCCTTTTTCAACAAGATTTTTAGATTCCTGCAGAAGCTTTTCCGGAAGCAAGATGTTAACCCTGATGTTTTCCATCCTAAAACACCTCCAATAGTGTGTATAACATATGTGTAGTATATGTATATAAATGTCTTGCCTTGGCATAGGACAATAACTTCTAAGAAAACCCCTCACAAGAGATTCTTTTTGAAAGCCAGTTCCGCATTCAGTATTCCGCCGCCTGCCGCTCCGCGGATTGTGTTGTGAGACAGTCCAACGAATCTTACGTCAAAGACGTTGCATTGTCTGAGCCTTCCGACAGTGACTGCCATTGCCTTGTCGTTGTCCCTGTCTTTCCTGGGCTGCGGCCTGTTGTTTTCTGGGTTGTAGATTATCGGCTGTTTTGGCGCTGAAGGCAATTCCAATTCCTGCGGCACAGCCCGGAAATTCTTCCAAATTCTGAGGATTTCTTCCAAAGCCGGCTTTCTTATACCGAACTCCAGACTGACGCACGCGGTGTGACCGTCTACGACTGGAACTCGATTGCAGTGCGCTGAAATCTTCATTGAATCATTGTTCACAAACTTTCCATTTTCTATTCTGCCAAGAATCTTTAAAGGCTCTTTCTCAGACTTCTCTTCCTCGCCTCCAATGTAAGGTATGATGTTGTCTACAATGTCCAAGCTGGCGACTCCCGGGTATCCTGCTCCGGAAACAGCCTGCATTGTGGAGAGAATCATCTTCCTGACTTCAAAACCTTCCTTCATTAGCGCGTAAACTGGAGTCAAATAACTCTGCAAACTGCAGTTAGGCTTCACAACAACAAAACCTTTCTTCCAGCCGTGCCTCTTTTTCTGAATTGGAATGATGTCCAAATGCTGCGGATTAATCTCTGGAATCAGCATGGGCACGTCCTCAGTCCAACGATGAGCTGAAGAATTCGAAAAAACTGGAATATCATGAGCGGCGTAACTGTCTTCAAGCGCCCGCAAAGCCTCCTTCTCCATCTCCATGGCAGAGAAAACCATGTCGCACTTCCCAACTGCCCGGTCAACCTTGCTCGCATCCTCAACCATCAAATCTCCAACAGACTTCGGGACGTCTGACTTCATCTGCCATCTGCCTGCCACAGAATCCAAGTACTTTTTCCCGGCACTCCTCTCTGAAGCAGCAACAAAAGAAACCTCAAACCAGGGGTGACCCTCAAGCAAACGAATGTACTGCTGACCCACCATCCCAGTAGCGCCTAAAACACCGACTTTAAGTTTAGCCATAGTCCAATAAATATAGACAACAAAGTTAAAAAAATGCTGCCACACCAAAGTTTATCCATCTAGCACACCATTGAGCAGTATTCACTCAGACTTTGGCTTAGGTGCATAAACGTATGCCTGTATTTCCTGCGTTGTTTCGCTGCTGTAGTGCACGTATCCCGTCATCTCGCAATAAGTTTCTCCGGTAGCTCCAGGTAGTAGGGTTACTTTCACCGGCTTTTTCTCAAACGTCAGGTTTTCTTCAGCCTGCATTCCCTCGAAAGGCGTTATGTTTGCAGTAATGTGAGATTCTGGAATCACCAGGGGCAAGCCCATTTTGTCTGCTTTTTCCATCAAGTACATCAAGTGCCCCTCTATTTTGCTCCATGAGGTGACCGAACCGTCTGGAACGTAGAAGGGATCAGTCACTATAGCAGGTTGCTGCACGCCGTCTGCTTCTATTGGAGCGAGATAGGTTATAGCATCAAAACGCGGCCTTCTGTCAGAGTCTTGCGAGATGTCCAGTCCTCGTGTCGGATCCATAAGCGACACATTGTATACGCTGTTTCCTATGCTGTTGTGGCTCGTCCTATAGTCCAGACACTGTCCTTTCAATGCTTCAAGCATTTTGGAGAAGACTATTTCATGCGAGTAATTGTGGACTACTGTTCCGCTGGACTCTTCCTGAGGTTTCACAGCCTCGAGTATGTTGCGGACATCTGTTATTGCAGAAGAGTCTTCGTATTCTACCAGCGTCTTGTCTAAGAGGACTCTGCGAGCGTCTTCAGGAGTCTGCTCGTCCCGAATCCTATTTTGTATGAATCCTGCAAGCCTCTTGTCATGGTCTTCAACTTTTTTGAGCGCGTCCTGGAAGCTGTCTCCTTCGCCTATGACAGACCGCAGATTCTGAACTCTGGTTCTTTTTGCCTCCAGCATGGAAAGCGATTCAGTCAGCGTCGGCTGCAGTCCGCCCAAATACTGCTCTGCGTCATTGCTCGCCTTCTTCAAGTCCTTTAGTATACCGCGCAATACTTCAAGCTCTTTACGCCTGGCTTCCTGCATCTCTTTGATCTGGAGGTTTTTTTCAACAGCTGTAGAAAGCATGTCAACGTCCCCCAAGTATATCTTCTTCCTGAAGGACTGGTCGAACCTGAAGCCAAGTGACTCAATTAAGGGGGCGTGTTCACCCAGCTTTTCCCTGCAGGAAGCCAGTCTTTCTGAAAGGCCGTCCATCTTGCCTTCATACTTCACCCCAAGGCTTCTTACGCCACCCCAGGCTTTAAGCCTCTCCTGCTCTTCCTCGACAGAAGCCTGACGCCTTTTCAGCTCCTCAATTTGCTCTCCCTTCGGCATTTGGGCGATTTCGGATTTAATTCGGTCAGCCTCAATCTGCATCTTTGGGTCTGTTTTAGGCTGCCTTTTGCCTGCGGCTTTTTCATCGACTCCTAAAATCTGCGTCAAAGCAAGGTTGAGGGCCCTCCAGGAGTCTGCCAGCAGCTGCATGGGATTCTGGGCTTCAGGGTTGAGCGACTCCAATGCCTGCAGTGCAGGGCTGAAATGCCTTTTGTGGAACAAATCATCAAGGACGTTGTGGACGCTTTCAAGGCGGTCGTCAATGCAGACGTCTGAAAGAGTGTGAGAGCGAATATGGCTTCTGTCGGACCAAATGCTAAGAAGCCTTTTCCTTTCTTCATCAGAGTACATGCCTTCAGGAAACACCTTCTTCACTTCATCTGCCTTCATTCTCGCCTCAAGGTATGTTAATGCTGCTTTTCTCTCGTCGTCTATCGGGAACAGCGTGCCTGCCTGGGATACCAGCTGCTGCATCAGTTCAGGGTCGTTTCTCTTGAACTTCTCTTCCTCACCCAAGAGTTCAACCACTGCGAGAACCCTCATCACTGGGATGTTCCGCTGATGGTTGAAGTGTTTCAACGTTTTTTCATAGGTCGAATACACGCCAAGCCATCTGTTTAGTTTCCCTATCGCCTGCTCGTCTTGAGACGTTACCTTAGGCTTCTGCTCCTTTTTCATGGCCGGCTCTAGTTTAGAAATAAACAGTTCTATCTTAAATAAGGGTTTATTCAGCAGTCAGCGCCTTCAAAAGCGCGCCGGCTTTCTTCAAGGTTTCTTTGAATTCGTATTCAGGTTTTGAGTCTGCGACTATTCCAGCTCCGGCTTGCGCGTGGACTTTGTTTCCTTCAAAGACCAGTGTTCTGATTGTTATGGCTGTGTCCATGTTTCCGTTGAAGGAAAAATAGCCGATGCAGCCTGCGTAAATCCCGCGTTTGCTGGGTTCCAGTTCGTCTATGATTTCCATTGCTCTGACTTTAGGCGCTCCTGAGACCGTGCCAGCAGGGAAGATGCTTTGCAGTGCGTCAAAGCAGTCTTTGTTTTTCTGCAGTTTTCCTGAGACTTCAGAGACTAGATGCTGGACGTGGGAGTATTTTTCCACAGTCATGAATTTTTTCACTTTGACCGTGCCGTGCTCTGCAATCCTGCCGATGTCGTTTCTTCCCAAGTCTACTAGCATTATGTGTTCTGCTTTTTCTTTTTCGTCTGCAAGCATTTCTTCTTCAAGCTTTTTGTCCTCGCGAACGGTCTTTCCTCGCGAGCGCGTTCCTGCTATGGGGTAGGTTACGACATTCCTGCCTTCCACCCTTGCAAGCATTTCCGGGCTTGAACCGACAATCTTTCTTCCATCAAAGTCCAGATAGTACATGTAGGGGCTGGGATTGATTTTCTTCAACCTGCGGTAGACTTCAAGAGGATTTTCACTGCATTCAGCAGACAGTCTTTGAGACAAGACGACTTGGAATATGTCCCCTGCCTTGATGTATTCTATGGCATTGGACACCATTTTTTCATACTCGCTTTGAGAAAGGTTTGACGTGAATTTCATTTCTTTCAGCTTGCTTGCCTGCTTCACAGGCTTTATTTCAACGTCCAGCAATTTTTCCACAAGCTTGTCCAGATTTCTTGCATGCATGCTTGCATTGCTTGCATTAAAGTAGTTTTCTGTCACAAAGGTTTTGTTTTGCACGTGGTCGAATATTATGTTGTTTCTGGCGAGAACGAACTCGCAGTCAGGTTCTTTTAGTCGGTTTTCAGTCTTCTGTTTTCGGTTCTCAGAAAATCCATGGAAACTGGAAACCCGTGAAAACCGAACGTAGTGCCTAACTGTGTCGTATGCCAAGTAGCCAACCAATCCTCCAACGAATCTTAATCCAGGATTTCCCTTGAAGTCAAACTCCTGCATTACTTCCCGCAGTGCGTTAAGCGGGTCTTTAGACTTGGTCTTTATTGCATTAAGGTTTTTGTCGGATTTTTTGCATGAAAGCCTGTTGTCTTGAATCTTCAGGTATAGAACCGGGTTAAGTCCTATGAAGGAGTATCTCGCAATTTTTTCGCCTCCTTCAGCGGACTGCAGTATGTAGCTGAAGCTGCTTCCGAGCGCGTTGTAGACTTCCATTGGGTCGAGCTCCAGTAGTTCAACCTCTTTCACAAGCTGGTAGACGGGAATCATTGTTGAAGATAACAATAGGAAAAATGCACATAAAAAGACAAAAATGGACAAAAAGATACATTACATTGCCTTAAAGTTAATAGACTCATCCAGTGTAAAGCATAACCCGAGATGACGAGACGACAACTTGACACAACTTCATACGAGCAGGCGCAAGCCGATGCAAGAAAGTATGAAGAACGCGGCGACGTCGTAAGCGCGGCAGCTATCTACTCCCGCGCCGGAGAGATGGCCTTCAAGGACGGAAGTACTCTAGCGTCATACATGTGCCTCAACAAGGCGGCAGGATTAATAGACAAAGCCCTGGAGGAACCCAGAAGCGACGGAGAAATGCAAACGCTTCTGAATGATTCCGCGCGGCTGCATTTTTATGCAGGCATGACTGCAGTCAGAATACGTGAAAGGGGGGACAAGTTTAAGCCAACTCCGGAAGAATCTGAACTCTGGTGGGAGAAAGCGGTAGGCCACTTCGCAGACTACAAAGCAGCGATGAGAAAACTCCAAGGCAAAGAAGGCGTGAAACACCAAAGAAACCTCCACGCTGAAGGGCTAGAGCGACTGAACGACCTACAAGTTGCTGAAATGCTGCAATTGGAATGGTTGGAGCCTGCGGAACAGACGAGAAATAGAAGACCCCCAACAAAAACTAGCCCAGGATATACAATACTGAAAACCAGAAGAAACTAAAAAACCACTTTGACAGAATTCAGACTATTTATGGTATTTCTCGTTCTTCATTATCGTAAATCCTCGATATATCTGCTCCAATAGGAATACTCTGGCCAATTGGTGTGGCAAAGTCATCTTGGACAAGCTTAAAACAAAGTCTGATTGCTTTAACACTTCTTCAGCCAGGCCGTCTGGTCCGCCGATTATGAAAGCAATATTGGGTTTCTTCAAAATTTCAGAGAATTCTTCTGAAGACAACTGCCTGCCTCTGGAGTCCAAGGAAACTTTGTAGTAATCTCGCATGCCTGCAAGCTTGCCGGCAATCAAAAAAGCCTCCTTCCTCTTGGCGACGTTTACGTCTTTGTCACTCTGCTCCTTAAGCTCAACAATTTCTATTTTCGCATGCCTGCCAAGCCTTTTCAAATACTCCCCGCAGGCTTCTGAATAATGCCTTTCCTTCAGCTTTCCAACGCAGACTATCTTTATCACAGTAAATTATATGCGCAATTCTCGCCAAAAAGCTTTATATTCCGATTCATCCTTATTAGTTACATGACACCATCGATTGAAGAGAGAAAGCCTGCGGGAAAGCCTCCTGGACAGCCTAAAGTGGATGAAATGCTCAAGCCTCCGGCTGTTGAAACAGATGTTGTGTTAGAGCGTCTTGCCGCAATGAGAAGCGCATTCCGAAAGAGGGCTGCAAATCAGCTGGAAGAAGGCAGCCCTGAGATGAAATTGTACCGGGAAGCCAGAGTTGTAATCACGCTGGTAACCGACATTGAGAACGTTAGGTCAGCCGAAGATTTGCTGAAAGAAGAAGACTGGCGTCGGCTGTGCAGTGAAAATAAGGGAGGGATGACACCAGAAAATAAGAGAGCAGCTGAACATACTGTAGAAACAGCTTTTCGCTCGAAAAAAGAGGAGTATCTTGCGGCATTAGAAAGACTAGACGATTTCTTTAAAACATTGAAGTAAAATCAGATTCTTTTTCTGATTCCAGCAGCCACTCTCCCAAACAGTGTTTTGGCGTGGCTGCAGGCGAGCCTGCCCTTTCCAATGGACTTTATCTCCACCTGGCCTTTTTTTATCGCCTCCAATGGATTGCCTTCAACTACAATAGAAACGTTTCCAATCTCTCCAAGAGCGTGGGCGTCTGTGCCGCCCACTTTAGGCAATTTAGCCTGCAAGGCAATTTTTTCAGGATTTTTGGTGTTTGTGAAAGTGTGCCCGTTGAGGACTTCAACAGCGTCAAAAGGAATCTTTAAAATCAAATCTCCAACGCCTCTTCTGTATCTGTCATAAGGGTGGGCTGCGATGGCAATACCGCCCAATTCATGTATTCTCCTGACAGTCTCCTCTGCACTCAAGTCTTCTTCAATCAGTTCTCTAATGCCTAAAGCCAGAATATGCCCCTCTTTGGCAGAAATTTCCACTCCAGGTATTACAGTAAAGTCTTTGCTTGCAAGCTTGCAAGCTTGCAAACTGCCTTCAATGCAGTCGTGGTCGGTTATGGCAACTCCGTTCAAGCCAATGCTCTTGCAGTATTCCACAATCTCTTCCGGAGTTGGAATGCCATCAGAGTAATTGGAGTGCACGTGAATGTCCAAGCGCATAATATATATTGAGCGATCAGGAAAATAAAGTTAGGTTCCAACTTCTACATGTAGTTAAAGCTGTCTGAGTGTTTCTCTTACCCCCTTTAAGAGCGGTTCAGCAAGTAAACCCTCCTCCAGTGCATCCAACCATCCTTGTTTCCTTATTTCCTGGGGAGTACTGACACTGAACTCGTCTAGCCAGTAGTTTAAAAAACGATCTTCAGTAAAATGGGGGATTTTTGGCGTTTTTGCTGGCTCTTGGATATGTTTTTTCACTAGAGCCATCTGTTCATTAGCTCTCTGGGGGTGTTCCCGCAAGAATTCATTTAACCATCCTTTTGCGGTTGACGGTCCGCGTTGACCTAGGGCGTTTACAACACCATGAAATATACCCTGCGTTATTTCACTAGAAGGTGTATTACTCCCGCAAATGCCATAAAAAGTTTCAAGAGGGATTGCGTCTAAGTATCTTGGGCCGATTATGTAGTACACCATCTCTGAAGGTGTTGCAGGCCTCCTGCCTTTGATTGACACGAACTTTATCTGCGGGTCGTCTCCCCTAAATGAGTCA